>CALATR010000156.1 GCA_937891875.1 uncultured Pseudomonadota bacterium
CGCGCTGGCGTCCGACCGCGCGCGACGGCTGTCCCAGGGGCAGCAGCGGGTGGTGAGCCTGGCGCTCGCGCTGGTGCACGCGCCCGCCCTGCTGGTGCTGGACGAGCCGTTCACCGCGCTGGACGGGGAGACGTCCGACCGGGTGCGCGACGCCCTGGCCCGGCGCCCCGACACGGCCGTGCTCGCGACCGCCCACCGCGAGGCCGACCTCCGCGGCGTGACCTCCGCCTGCGTGGTCCTGCGCGACGGCGTCGTGGCGGCCTCGTGAGCGGCGCCCTGCACCTGGCCCTCGACCGCGCGCGTGCGGTGGCGATCGGTCCGGCGGGCCTCGCGGTCCTGGCCTGGCTGGTCCTGGCGGTGGTCGCGCTGCCCTCGGTCGAGCAGATCGCGTTCGCGGCCGGCCCTCGCGCGGTGGCCGACCTCGGGCTGCTCGGCCTGCGCGTGGCCCTGGGCCTCTGCGCCATCGTGGTCGGCGCGGGTGCGGTCGGTCCAGTGCTGCGGGCGGGCACGGCCGATCTGTGGTTTGTACGCGGGCTCTCGGTCGAAGCGTGGGTGCTGGCGCGGCTGGTCGGCGGTCTCGTCCCGCTCGTGCTCGGCCTGTGGGTCGGCGTTGTCGGCTGGCTCGGGATCGCCGCCCTGCTGGGCGTACCGACGCCCGCCACCCTGCCCGGCTGGGGCCTGCTCGCAACGGTGGAGGTGGTGACGATCGCCTGCCTGCTCACCTTCACCGGCACGCTCTTGCGCGGTGCGGTCGGACCGGTGGTCGGGGTCGCCTGGCTCGGGGTCGGTCGCTTCGCCGCCCTGTCCGCCGGCACCGACGGCCCCGCCGCCTGGGTCGGTGCCGTGCTGACGCGCCTCGCTCCCTCCGGCGAGCTGCTCGATGGGCAGGCCCTGCTGCTGGGGGCAGCCCCTGACCACCCCGTGCTCGCCGCGGTCGTGCACGGCCTCGCCTGGTCGCTGTTCGCGGTGACCGCCACCATGGTGCTCGCCCGGCGGAGGGGCGCGTGAAGACCCCGGTCGGGCGCGAGACCCGCTGCGGAGATCCCGTACCGGCCGTGACGGTCACTGACCGGCGCACCCGTTACGACCAGCTTGCGCGCAGCACCCGAGGGCAGGCCCGCTGATGGCAGACGCAATCGTTGGGATGTACGCCTTCTTCGCCGTCTTGTTCGGCCTGGTGTTCGGCAGCTTCGCCAACGTGCTCATCGCGCGGCTGCCCCAGGACGCCTCGCTGTGGACGCCGTCGCACTGCCCGCGCTGCGGCCACCGGGTGCGCTGGTACGACCTCGTGCCGGTGCTGTCGTGGGTGTGGCTGCGGGGGCGCTGCCGGGACTGCGGCACGAAGATCTCGCCGACCTACCCGCTGGTCGAGCTGCTGGGCGGCCTGCTCGGCTACCTGCTCTACGTCCGCTTCATCGACGACATCGGCGATCTGGTCCTGCCCAACGTGCTCGCCTTCGTCGTGTTCGGCGCCTTCCTCGTCGCCCTGGTGGTCGCCTTCTTCGTCGACCTGCGCCACCAGATCATCCCCGAGCAGACGTCCACCTGGCTGATCCCCGTCGGCGTGCTGGGCACGGTCGCGCTGTGGGTCACCGGCCTCGACGGCTTCCCCGCGGTCTCGTGGGAGCAGTCCGTGCTGGGCGCGCTCGTCGGCGGAGCGGGCCTGGCCGCCATCGCCATCGCCTACCGCATGCTCACCGGCACGGACGGCATGGGCTTTGGCGACGCCAAGCTGCTGGCGATGATCGGCAGCTTCCTGGGCGCGCTGCCGGGGGTGTGGATCGTGATGATCTTCGCCAGCTTCATCGGCGTCGCCATCCACCTCGTCGTCATCCTGATCCGCCGCCGCAGCGGCTACGTGCCCTTCGGCCCGGCGATGATCGTGTCGACGCTGATCTACTTCTTCTACGGTGACGCGGTCGTACCCCTGATCCTGCCGGATCTCGCGAGGATCACGGGGATCGGCGGGTAGCGGGATCTGGGGTCAGGACGTGAGGGGTTGGACGGCCAACCGCGGCGACCCGCTCCCCAAGCGGATCGGTGCAAGATCGTCGGCAAGCCGGGGTCAGGACGTGAGGGGTTGCATCGCCGCCTGGCCCACCTCTCTCGTCCTGACCCCGGCCGCACCGATCCGCACGTTCGATCTCGGGCGGCAGCCCTCCATCGCAGACGAGGGTGCAACCTCTCTCGGCCTGACCCCGTCCCCCTACCCCTTCTCGTACCGCCGCCAGTCCCCGTCCTCCAGGCGCTCGTGTGGGTGATAGTCCGCCTTGTACGAGAGACTCGGGCAGTCGCGGACCCACAGGCCCAGGTAGTGGTGGGCGCGGCCGGTGCGGCGGCAGAAGGTGATCTCCTGCATGACGCTGAACACGCCGGGGGAGAGGCGGCTGACCTCGGGATCGGGGTCGAAGTAGAAGTAGACCGAGCTGCTGGCGGTGGCGCCCAGGTCGAGGATGCCGACCGCAACGAGGCGATCGTCGATGCGGTAGCGCATCTCCACCGTGGGCAGGCAGCTGCGCACGAGCCAACCCGTGTAGCCGGCGGCGTCCATGATCTCGTCGTCGGCCTCGGCCAGGCCGCGCTCCCGCTTGTGGCGGTGGAACAGGTCGAGCTTCTCGTCGTCGATCGTGGGGCGTGCAACCTCGATCTTCACAGAGTCGCCGAGGGCTCGCCACCGCTTGAGCACCCGCCGCTGCGAGCGGGATGGCTGGAACTCGTCGACCAGGACGCGCAGGCCCTTGCAGGCGGAGCAGGTCGGGCAGGCGGTCCGGTACAGGCTCGTGCCAACCCGGCGCTCGGCGTTGGCGAAGCGCACGTCAGCCTGTTCCAGCGAGAGCTGACGTCGCTGGCGGAACAGCGGCATCCGCGCGACCTGGCCCTCGCGGTAGGGGCAGGCCTGCAGGCCGTCGTAGACGAGCTGCTCGTTGGACACTCGGGCTCCTGGAGACGCCGTCCCCTAACCGTTCACAGAGACCCTCTCGCCCGCTGGCGCCGCGCACGCCAAGGGGCGGCCTGTGTTCCCATCGTCGGCCCCGGAGTGAGGGCGCCTCCGCCCCCTGACATCGATCGACGGGTCACAGACCGCCCGAAGGCGTCACGGTGTGAGGGACCTGCGCTCGCGCCGGAAGGAGGCGACCGGGCGCAGTCCGCGGGACTCGGGAAGGGCGAACGCGGCAGCGGCGAGCACCATCGGGTGCACCGAGCCGGGGAAGCGGCGGGCGAGCACGCGCAAGGCGCGCAGGCGATCGGCGCGCTGGTTGCGGGCGCGCTGTCCGGCGACCCAGCGGACCAGGGCGGAGCCGGCCTCGTCGCCGCGGGCATCGAGCTCGGCGGCGGTGTCGCGGGCGAGCTCGTCGCGGGCGGCGGACAGCGCCAGCAGACCGCGCAGGGGCAGCAGCTCCGAGTCGGCGATCCAGGCGCTCGGAGGCGTGCGATCGACGATGGCACGGCTCACCTGGCGCACGCCGCGCTCGGTGTGGGGACGGGCGAGCGCGAGGACCGCCATGGCGCCGGTGCACTCGACGAGGACCGGGCCGTGCACGTGCTCGGACAGGGCGCGCACCACCTCGGGCAGCTGGCGCTCCATCGCGTCGAGCAGGCGGATCATGTCGGTGTCCCGCTGCCAGGTCCCGACCACCAGCGCCTGGGCCGCCACCC
>CALATR010000157.1 GCA_937891875.1 uncultured Pseudomonadota bacterium
ACGGACACGGCCCAGGACACCGACACCGACACCGACACCGACACCGACCCGCCCGTCCACTACGACTACCACGCGCCCGAAGCCTGCCCGGGGGCGACCCGCATCCGCGTGGACGGCCCCGACGGCTTCTACAACGTCCTCCCCCGATCGCTGGTGAACTTCGAGGGTCGCCTGTGGGTGACGGCGGCGTCGGTCAGCGAGGATGACCGCACGTGGCATCCCGCACTCTGGGCCCCGCTCGACTGCTCGGGCGAGGATCCACCGCAGTGGCGCATGGTCGGTCAGGGCTCCAGCAACGGGGCGTACCTGGTCGCTGGCCACGACCGGCTGCTGCTGGGCACGACGACCGGGGACCGTGGCCCCGAGGCCCAGTTCCTCACCGCGGCTGGAGACCCGACGGGTGAGCCGCTGAGGCTCGACGCACCGGCCAGCAGGTGGGGCCTGACCGACGAGGGGTTCTACGTGTTCCGGAGCTGGACCGACGAGCGGCTGGATCTGCAGCTCATCGACGCCGACCTCGAGCCCGGAGAGCTCCGCTCGTTCGAAGACGTGCCTCGGGACGGAGGCGTCGCGCTCCTGGGACCGCCCACCCAGCCGGCCATCGGCGTGGTCGACGAAGAGGGCGGTCGGCTGATCCTGCAGCGGCTGGACGGCCACCGCGTGGAGCTGGACCTGCCGCTGGGCCGCGTGAACATCATGCCGCCGAGCCCGCACTCACCCTTCTTCGTTCGCTACGAGGTCGACGGCCCGCGCATCCTCCTCACCGACGGGAATCGGGAGCGCGAGCTCGCGCTGCCGGACTGGTCGTTTCGCCAGCTGATCGCCCCCGAGGGCGAGGGCTTCTGGCTCGCGAACCAGCGCGAGGTGTACTGGCTGGACGCCTGGGACGCCGAGCTCGAGCAGATCGGCACCATCGCCGATGACCCCGACCTGCGCGGCTACGCAGCGTCCCAGATCGTCGGCGCTGGAGAGGATCGCGTCGCGGTCCTGTTCCTGAACACCAGCCACCCGATGACCTCCACCATCCGCATCTTCGAGCGCTGATCCACCCCGGCTGGACTGCACCGCTGGGACTCCATAGTCCGGCCCCCATGGACTCTCGCGCTGTCGCCGATGCCACCCACGCCCTGCTCGCCCGAGCCGCCACCGCGCGGTCCGACGGGGACGGCGCCGCCTGCGTGGCGCACCTGACCGAGGCGGTGCAGCTCCTGTCGCAGAGCGACCTGCGCGAGCTTCTGGGCAAGGTGTGCTGGCGCCTGGCCAAGGCCGGCTACGACTTCGAGCAGCACGACGTCATGCTCGACGCGCTGGCGCCGGTCCTGGGCTCGGACGACCCGTTCGCCCACGCACCGGGCTCGCGCCGCGCCCTGCCCGCCATCGCGACCCGCTGGTGGGATGCCAGGGGCTACGCCGATGATCGCCTGAACCGCCTGTGGGGCGCCTGGGCGCGCGTGCACGAGGCGGAGGGGGATCCGTGGATGGCGGCGTCGGGTCGCGCCCAGCAGGCCTGGCACCGGGCGTGCGCCGGCGATCACGCGGGCCTGGACGAGCTGGTCGAGCAGTATCTGGCCCTGGACCCCAAGCGCTTCGGCAACGGCCCCCATCGCCACCCCGACGCACCGGACACGCCCAGCTCGGTGTGGTGGGCCCAGCTGGAGCTGCTGCGGATCGCCCTGTGGTCCACCGTGTGGAGCGATCGCCGCGAGCGTGCCCTCGACCTGCTCGACGCCCTCGAGGACGCCGCCGAGGCCGCCGAGCTGCACCGGGCGTCCGAGGCCTGGTTCCTCGATCCGGCCTGCCGCGCGGCCATCGCCTTCGACCTTCACGACGTCCGCGATCGCTA
>CALATR010000158.1 GCA_937891875.1 uncultured Pseudomonadota bacterium
GGTCTCGACCTGCCAGGTGTGGCGCAGCTCGGGCTGGCCGCTGACCCGCACGACGACGGTCTCCTCCCGCACGCCGGGCGCCGACGGGGTGAACGTCACCGGGACCTCGACCGGCGGTCCGCCGAGGGTGAGCTGCGTGCTGCCTGGCTCGCCCACGACGAACTCGGCGGTGAACTCCTCGACCGAGACGTCCTCGATGACGCCGGGCTCGCTGCACCCCCACGACAGCTGCAGGGCGCCGTCGAGCACCTCGTAGCCGTCCGCGACTCCGGGCAAGGAGTCGGTGACCAGCAGGCAGTCGTCGAGGTCGTCGGTGTCGTCGGTCTGGTCCGAGCTGTCGGTCGCATCGCCGGTGCAGCCCGCGAGCAGGGCCAGGACGAGCCAGGTTCGCATCGCGCCTCCAGGTGGCAGGATGCCCCAGACACCGCTCGCTGTCAGGCGCCGCCCGCCGCGATACCGACCCGAACCCCGTGGATGAGAGGTCCTGTGCTCCCGCTCCTGCTCGCCCTGCTGGCCCCTGCCGCAGAGCCCTCCGAGACCTGGCGCACGGTCGAGACCGAGCACTTCCGCATGCACTACCCGCTCCCGGCCGAGGACTGGGCGCTGCAGGCCGCCGCCCGCCTCGAGGCCATGCGCGCCCGGGTCGAGGAGCAGGTGGGCATGACACTCGACCGAAAAGTCACGATCATCCTTCGTGATCCGGTCGCGGACAGCAATGGCATGGCCCTGCCCTTCACCCGCCGTCCCCGCACCGAGCTGTGGGTCACGCCGCCGGGCGCCTCGTCGGTGATCGGCTGGAACCGCCGCTGGGACGAAGGGCTCATCGTGCACGAGGACACCCACCTGGTGCACCTCGCCCAGCCCTCCCGCGGGGGCTTCGACCGCGTGCTCGACGCCCTCTCCGGCGTGGGACCCATCGCCCGCAAGTCGCCGCGCTGGGTCATCGAGGGCTACGCGACCGTGGTCGAGGGCGACCAGACCGGCTTCGGCCGCCCCTTTGCCGCGACCGAAGCCGCGGTCCTGCGCCGCCTCGCCACCGAGGGCCGCCTGCCGACCTACGGCGAGCTCGACGGGAGCGGGCGCTGGGGCGGCTTCGGCTACGCGTACGGGATCGGAAACGCCTACCTGCGCTGGCTCCGCGACCGCGCCGGCGAGGACAGCCTGCGCCACCTGTGGAAGCGCCTGACCGCGAAGAAGGGGCGCACCTTCGACGACGCCTTCGAGGGGGTGTTCGGCGACTCGCCGGAAGCGCTGTATGGCAGGTTCACCGCCGAAGTCACCGCGTCGGCGATGGCCCTCGAGGGGGCCCGCCCCGCCCGCGACGGCACCCGCTTCCTCGATCTGGAGCGCTACACCAGCGCTCCCGACCTGACCGCCGACGGCAGCAAGCTCGTGGTCGTGGTCAGCGAGGACAAGAAGCCGGTGCTCGCGGTGTGGGACACGACACCGCGCGAGGACGCCGACAAGGAGTGGGACAAGGCCGTCGAGCGCCTGCTCGCGAACGACCCCCTGGACGTGCCCGCGGTCCGCTCGCCCGAGCCCTCGCTGAAGGAGCCGACCGTGCGCCATCGCCGGGACCGCTCCCCGTCCGAGCCCCGCTGGCTCGACGAAGACACCGTGCTCTTCGGTGCCCGCGCCCCCGACCCGTCCGGCCGCCTGCGCCGCGACCTCTTCGCCTGGGTGCCCGCGACCGGCGAGGAGTGGCGGGTCACGAAGCTCCAGGACGTGCACACCGCCGATCCCGTGCCCGACGGCACCGCCGCCATCGCGGTGAAGGAGAGCTGGGGCAAGGCCTGCCTCGCCCGGGTGGACATCAAGTCGGGGTCGGTCGACTGCCTCACCGAGCCCCGCGTCGACACGATCTACGACGACCCCCAGGTGCACCCTGACGGCGACCGCGTGCTGTGGCTGCAGCAGCGCGAGGGCCCGTGGGCCCTGTGGACCGCCCCCCTGACCGCGGACGGCCTCGGCGAGCCGACGAAGATCGCGCTGCCCGCCCACGTGCAGATCTCCGGCCCCCGCTGGCACCCCGACGGCACCCGGATCGTCTTCGCCGCGGGCCTGCCCCAGCTCCAGGAGATCGCAAGCTACACCCTCGAAGATGGCTCGATCGAGCTGTGGACCCGCAGCCACGGCGGCGCCACCGGCCCGGCCATCGGCGGGGACTTCGTCTACTTCCGCGACGAGGACGCCAACGGGCTGGACCTGCACCGGCAGGCGATCCCGGGAACAGACGGCGCTCCCGAGGCCGATCCCCTGCCCGAGCCCCTGGAGGGCACCCCACTGGGCACGGTGCCCGAGGCGCCGGTCGTGAGCCTGCCCGCGCCGGTCGAGGTGACGCCGCGCCCCTACGGCCTCGGGCGCCAGGAGGGACGCCCGATCCTGTCGGCCCAGGTGACCCGCGAGGAGGCGCGCCTGGTCGGCGGCGTGCGCCTCGGCGACATCGTGGGTCGCCATGAGACCCTGCTCTACGCTGGCACCTACACGCTGAAGGACCGGGACCGGCAGTTCGGGGTCCGCAGCGCGACCGCGTTCCGCAGCCTGCCGGTCGACCTGTACCTCGACACCTGGTTCACCCAGGACCCTCGCAGCGGCGATCTGCGCCTGGGCGGCAACGTGGCGCTCGGCGACAAGGCGCGCCTGCCCGCCGCCATCGGCCTCTTCCAGGTGGGTGGCTTCGCCGATCCCGGCCTCGACGGCGCCCCCGCCCGCTACGCCGGCCACCTCACCCTCGCCGGGGTGGCCTGGGAGCCCGGAAACCGGTGGATCGACCTGGGCGGCCAGGTGAGCACGACCGCCGGTCTCATCGACACCGACGAGCTCGGCGCACTCTCCTCGGCCCGGGTGCGGCTGGGAGTGCTCCGCGGCGCCCTGGCTGGACGCGCCCGCATGGACCTCGCCCTGGGCGGCGCCCCCGACCTCAGCCTCGGCGGCCTCGGCGACACCCTGGTCCCCGACGCCTGGCAGGCCGACCGCATCTGGCAGCCCGCCCTGCCGCTCTCCGTCGGCACCGGCCGCACCCACCTCGAGCTCGACGCACAGCTGGGCAACCAGGACGCCGGCCTCTTCGTCACCCGCCACATGATCGGCGACGGCATCGACCTGCAGCGCGGCACCACGCTCATCGGCCTGCGCGGCGACGGCGCCCTGCCCGCCCAGCGCCTCGCCGGCGTGCCCAAGGCGGTCGCCACCCTCGGCCTGGCCTGCCGCCTCGAGGATCCCGTCAGCGGCGTACCCGACAAGCCGTGTCGGGACCTCGACCACTGGACCGGGTGGATCGGCGTGCGCTGGCGCGTGGACTGAATCGCGGGTTCGCGGGTTCCTGCCCGCACGCCGGCTGGGAACCCGCACGGGTTCCGGGGTTGAGTCCCCCGGAGAAACAGCTTCCAGGCCGGTAGACGGACCGCGGGATCGTTCGCCTCGAGGGCGCGTTCTGCACGTGGACGCGTGTCGTCGTGTCCGCGAGGTGTTCGTGCCCGCGTTGCACGCTCCCCGTGCCCGCGACCCCTCCGGACCTCGCTGCGACGCCCGCTCGGACCCTCGAGCAAGCTCTGAGAGGGATCCGTCGCGGGCGTCTCCGCAAGGCCCTCCGGGAGGAC
>CALATR010000159.1 GCA_937891875.1 uncultured Pseudomonadota bacterium
AGTAGAGGTCGTCGATCAGGATGGCGGTACCGGGACTGGCGCTCGCCGAGATGAGCAGCAGGGGCACGGTCACGGCGTCGAGGCCGACCGCGCCGGACAGATCGGCGAGGGGGATCTCGAGCACGTGCCACTGCCCGTCGGCGACGAAGCCGTAGGTGGTGGCGCTGACCCGACCCTCGCCGACCGAGCCGACCATGCCGATCTCGAAGCTCTCGAGCTCGCTGTCGTCGGAACGCAGGGCGACGTGCAGGGTGTCCCACTCGCGGAGATCGACGGGGTTGCCCTCGCTGTGGATGCCGCCGCCCCACCAGGTGGACGCCGAGATGACGAGCTCCTGGCTGACGTAGCCCTCGACGCGATCGCCGCTGGTCTGCGCGGTGAAGCTGCCCTCGTAGATGTAGAAGAAGACGGACTCGTCGTCGACGAGCAGGACGTCGGTGGCGCCGCCCTCGTAGAAGGTCGAGATGGCGAGGCGCGGCGCGCTGCCGTCCCAGGGGGTGTCGCCGGGGAGCTTGCCGTCCCCGTCGGTGTCGGTGTCGACGTAGGGCCTGATGTCCGGGTACTCGGGCTCGCCGGGCGAGGGGCGGCAGGCGAGCAGGAGCACGGGCAGGATGAGGGCGGTGCGCATGATCACTCCGTCCGGACGGCGACACGCACGCCGTCTGCGTTCTCGACGACCGCCCAGCCCTGGGGCACCCGACCGCCGAGGGCCTCGATGCCGTCGATGGCCTGGGCGAGCAGGTCGAAGCGCGTGTTGCCGGTGATGTCGAAGGTGCCCGAGCTGTCGGGGAACTCGGTGAGGCAGTTCTGGAAGCCGCGCACGGCGATGGAGCGGGCGAAGACGAGGTCCTCGGGCTCGGCGCGCTCGGACAGGTAGATGTCGCGCGCGGCGGCGGCCGCGTAGAACTGGTGCTCGCCGGTGGGCTCCTGCACGAGTGCGGTGGACCAGGCGTAGAACGCCGGGATCGGGCCAACGTCCTGGGCGGCGAACTTGGTGTCCAGGCTCACGCCGCGGCGGAAGGGGTTGTCCGGGTGGCTCATGATGGAGCTGTTCGGGTGCACGCCCTGGTCGGGGTCGATGACCACGAACTCGAGACCGCCGAGCTGCTCGCCGTAGAGGAAGGCAGGCTCGGGGAGCTCCTCGCAGCCGGCGAGGAGCAGGAACACAGCGACGATCGCGCGCTTCATCGCATCACCCGCAGGTAGGTGAACACCTCGCCTTCCCAGCCGTTGAGGTTGGGGTAGCCGGGGCTGTCGTCGAGGGCGTGGGGCACGCTGTTCTCGTCGAGGGAGCGCACCTTGACGCGCACGCCCAGCCGGGTGTTCGGGTTGAGGAAGTCGGCGCGGCCCACGCCAGTCGACAGGTCGAGCATGGTCTGCACGGGGAAGGTCAGGTTGTAGTCGCGGTGGAAGTCGTAGGGGCCCCAGTCGTTGATGCGGACGAAGCCGTTGATCCCGAGCCGCTTCCACGTGGCCATGACGTCGGCGCCGGTGCGGGTGATGAGTCTCGGATCGATGCCGCGGGACTGGTTCTGCCCGAGGTAGGGCGACACGACGATCCGGGCGCCGCCGACGTTGAACATCATGCGGCTGGTCAGGTCCCACACGTCCTGGGCGGGCGGGCTGCCGCTGAACGCGAAGAGCACGCCCTCCCCGGTGAAGCCGAAGTTGGCGTCGCGGACGGTGGGCTGGTGGCGGTAGGCGAAGTCCAGGCTCGCGGCGAAGCCCGCGTCCTCCCTGGCGAGGTTGTCCCAGGCGAAGAAGTAGCTTCCAGGCGTAGGATCGTAGACCAGCAGCAGCTCGCCGGCGTAGGTCTCGCGATTCTCGAGCACGGCGAAGGGGTCGTCGCGGAAGTTCCGCGCGCTGGCACCGGGGAAGTACCAGGAGTTCGGCCCGTCGAGCGCGTCGGGGATCACCGAGTTCGGCCCGACGAGCGGGCGTTGGACCAGGAAGTTCGGGCCGATCTGCAGGTTGCCGATCGGGAAGAAGGCGCCGGCGGTGGCGTGCCACTGGTTGCCGCGACCGGAGGGGTTGAGGGTCCAGCCGATCTGGTTGCGGCGGGTGTCGTAGCCGCCGTCTGCGACCAGGCCCTGGTAGCCGGCCTCGATGAAGACCCGCGTGCGCGCCAGGGGCCGGGAGAGTTGGATCTTGCCGCCCAGGGTGTCCTGCCAGCGGATCACGTCCTCGATGAGGTGCTTGCCGCTGTCCTGGTAGCTGCGCGCGCCATCGGCGGCGTCGGTCTGGTAGGTGAAGTCCTGGCCGACCTTGTTGCTGCCGGCGAAGATGCCGCCGACCTCGACGTTCCAGCCGCGCTTCTCCCACTGGGCGGCGAGGCCGGTGCGCCGGGTGACCTGCTCGGACACGGCGGCGGAGGTCGCGACGTTGTTCAAGGTGGCGAGGTCCTCGTGGTGCACGAGGGTGAAGTCGATGCCGCCGAGCCTGCGGGTGCCGCGGACCAGCACCGCCGGGTTGGCGCCCCACCACAGCTGGGGGCCGATGGCAAACGCGACGCCCTGCAGGCGGTTCTTGCCCTCGACCTCGACGCCGATGGGGGCGAGGCCGTTGTACTGGTCGAGGTTCGGGCCGTAGTTGGCTTCCGGGTACAGCCCCCAGATGTCGCCCTCGAAGCCCCAGTGGTAGTGGCCGGTGCGGTAGAAGCCGGTCAGCTCGAAGTCCTCTTCGGTCCAGGTGATCTCGCTCTGGTAGAGCTGGACCCGGTCGAGGCGCTCGATGGCGATGCCGTCGTCACTGGGGGCGCGGGCGCCGCGGTTCTCGTAGCGGATGTTGTCGATGGGGTTCTTGGCGACGTTGCCGAGGATGTTGATCGACGCCTCGGCGCGCAGGTTGTCGGTCGGGCGGACCGCGCCGCCCAGGTAGACGCTCTGCTCGTGGTCGACGACGGTGTTGAGCGGGCCGCCGCCGGTCTTGTACGTGCCCATCGTGGCGTACATGCCGAGATCGACGCGGGCGGTGGTGAGCTCGACCCGGCGGTTCTTCACCGCCCCCAGCGCGGCGAACGCGGCGACCTCGGCGGCGTAGGCGCCCGGCTCGAGCTCGTCGAAGTGCGCCTCGATCTGCTCGGGGCTCGCGCTGTACGGGTCGAGGGTGAAGGCGTCGCGGAGCAGGAAGTAGGCGGGGCGCGGCTGCACGTCGAAGGCGCCGTCGGGTCCGGGCGGGGTCTTGGCGACGATGCCGAACCACTCCTCGTTCATGTTGTTCTTCCCCTCGACATAGTCCTCGATGTACGCCTTGTTTGGCCAGCTGGCGTTGGTGTCGTGGACGTCGAGGTTCTCCTCTTGCTTGTACTTCCACCAGCCGTCGGCCCACTGGAAGAGGTAGCCGCCGATCACGTTGCCGTGGCGCCCGTTGCCCGCGGCCTCGAGGTACACCTCCTCCCACTGGTCGCGCAGGTAGGAGGCCTGGGTGATGCCGTCCTCGCGGCCCGCCTTGGCGTCGTAGGCGTCCGCGCCGAACTCGCTGTAGAAGACCGGCTTGTCGAGCTTGTCCTGCACCACCTGGTAGAGGTCGCGGCCGGAGCGCCCGCGGTAGACGTTGGTGGCGAAGATGTCGATGTTGCCGGCTTCCTCGGCGATGATGTCGATGTACTGGACGTCACCGTTGCAGATCGAGACCGGGTGGTCGGGGTCGACCTGGTGGATGCGGTCGGTGATCTCGCCGTAGAGGCTGTACAGCGCCCTGGCCTTGGCCGCGTTGCGCTCGCCCTCGGGCAGGGCCTGGATCTCGAAGGAGTCCCAGGACAGGCCATAGTTGGCCTCGTTGCCGAGCATGTAGCCGATGACGCCGCGGGTCCCCTTGAAGCGCTCGACGTCGGCGAGGGTCTGCTCGATGAGCGCCTTGCGGGTGTCGGGGTCGGCGTAGTTGGTGTTGGGGTCGAACGCGCCATCGATGGTGACGCCGTAGCGACCGACCAGGGGGTTGACGAGGGTGTAGATCCCGTAGTTGTCGTGGATCCAGGTCACCCAGCGGGGGGGGATGTTGGGGTACTGGCGGATGGTGTTGATGCCCATGCCGCGCAGCAGCGCCATCTCCTTGCGCAGCTCGCCCTCGATGAAGGCGTCGGGCTGCTTCCAGAAGTCGTAGCTGTAGTTGGTTCCGATGGGCACGTAGCCCCAGTTGATCCCGTGCAGGAAGGTGACCTCCCCGTCCACGAGCAGGCGCCAGCCGTCGTCGCTCTTCTCGACGACGACCCGCTGGGCGTCGGCCGCTTCGGCGTGCTGGGCTGCGAGGGGCAGCGACAGCAGGCCGATGAGGATGGGGAGGCCCCGCATGTCTACTCGACCTCGACGAGGGAGACGTCGTCGATGTAGACGCCGCCGCCGGTGTAGCAGTCCGCGGTCGCGTCGACGCAGTGCCAGAACTCGATGGCACCCTGGACCTTGGTGAAGCCCTCGGGCACGGTGCCGGTCACCGTCAGCTCGGTCCACGTGTTGGTGGTCGAGGTGTTGGTGATCGTCGTCGGAGACTCGGCGAACTCGAACGCGCTGAAGTCGTCGTTGAAGAACTTGAGCTGCAGCGAGAGGTAGGTGTCGTCTGCGGCGATCGCGTCAGCGGCGTGCATGTAGACCCAGGCCTTCATCTCGTACTGGGTGCCCGCGGTGGTGGCGAACTCCTGGTAGATCGGGGTCTCGGTCTCGACGCCGTTGAAGATGCCGTACAGCTTGATGGCGCTGTTGCCCTCGTACGCGGTGAACGTGTCCTCGGTGTTGAACATCGTGTCGCCGGTCGAGATCTTCGCGTAGTTGGTGCGATCTCCAGGGAACACGAGCCAGCCCGTGGCCAGACCCTCGCTGGGCCAGTCCTCGAAGCCGGGGTTGGTGAGCAGGTTGTCGCCACCCTCGACGATCGGGCACTCGTTGGCGAACGTCTTGCCGAGGAAGACGATGTCGTCGATGTAGTAGGTCTTCTCACCCACATCGGCGCCGTCGGTGCCGAAGTTCGGGAACACCGACAGCTTGTCGTAGGTGTTGTCGTAGTTGATGGCTGCGGTGCCGGTCGCCTCGTTCTTGAAGTCGAAGACCAGGGTCTCCCACCCGCTGGCGACCGCCGTGGTCGCCTCGGTCTCGACGGAGATCTCGGGCTTGCCGGCCTTCTCGACCTTCATGCGGAAGGGGATGCCGGCGTCGGGCGACCAGACCCGCATGGAGATCTGCGTGTGGTCCGCGTCGAAGGGAAGCTCGGCGATGCCGAAGAGCGGGCAGTAGTGGATGGTGGCGCCGGACCAGAACGCGGCCGTGTCCGTCTTGACCCACTGGCCGACCATGTTGCTGCTGTCGGTGGGGTCTTCGACCACGGTGCCGACGACGCCGCCGAAGGGCTCGACGCCCGGGCCGTCCTCGAAGTCGATGAGCACGGTGTCGACCAGCGGGATGGTGGTGTCGAAGTCCTGGGTCGCCGAGGCGGCCTCGTCGTTCGCGTTGCCGGCCGCGTCCTCGAACGTGCCCACGGCGACGTCGACCTCGATGGTGCCGCTGCTGTCGGCGGGCGGGCTGACGACCAGGGTGGCCGAGGTGCCTTGGCCGGCGAAGGCGCCGGCGGTGCCGCCGGTGACGGTGATGTCGGAGGCCTCGAAGGAGGTGCCGACGTCTTCGGAGAAGGTGAATGTGAAGGTCACGTCGCCGTCGGCGGTGCCCGCGACGTCATCGGTGATGGTCACGGTCGGCGGGGTGGTGTCCTCGACACCGGTGTCGGTGTCACCGGTGTCGAAGGTGTCCGGATCGGTGTCGGTCTCGTCCGTGGGGTCGCCGGGGCAGGCGGTCAGGGCCACCGTCGCCATCAGCGTCAGGTACAGGGTCGAGCGCATGTTCGCCTCCTCAGGTGAACGTGGGTGAGCTGCTGGAAAGTCGAGGTTGTCCCGCTCCGTTGCCGGGGGGCTCGTCAAACGTCGAGGGCCGCTGGGGGAAGAAGAGCTGCGGGTTTCCGAGGGCCTGCTGGAGCACCAGCGTGGCCGCACCCACCGCCACGTGATCCGTTCCCAGGATGCCAAAGGAGATGTCCGCCCGCTCCAGACTCGTCGAGAGTGCACGAGAGGCTACAGTGTCGCGAAGCGGCCCTAGAAGCCGCTCTCCCGCCTGGGTCAGCTTGCCGCCGAGCACGACGCGGCCGGGGTTGAGCAGGTTCAGCAGGTTGGCGACCGCCACGCCCAGGTGTTCCCCCGCCTCGGCGATGATGCCGTTTGCAAGAGGATCCCCCTCATTCGCGCGCTCGAGCAGGGTGCCGAGATCGAGGCCGTCTCCGACGAGCGCCGAGGAGGCCCCCGCGGCGAGGGCGGCCCGGGTCTTGTCGAGCAGGGCCGGCGAGCCGACCTCGGCCTCGAGACAGCCGCGCAGGCCGCAGCGGCAGGGGCGCCCCTCGGCGTTGACCGTGGTGTGGCCGATCTCGCCGGCGATGCCCGAGCTGCCCCGGTAGGGCTCGCGGTCGATGACGTAGCCGGAGCCGACGCCGGTCCCGACCTTGATGTAGGCGAAGTGGTCCGCCCCCCGCCCCGAGCCCCACCAGGCCTCGGCGAGGGCGCCCAGGTTGGCGTCGTTGTCGAGGTAGACGCGCACGCCGAGCTGCTCGTGCATCCAGTCGCCCAGGCGCACGCCCTTCCAGGCGGGCAGGATCCGCGGGGAGAGCTGCTCGGAGGAGCTGGCATCGACCGGGCAGGGCACGCCCACACCGACGCCGAGCAGGGGCGGGCCCTCCGGATCGGTGACCTCGGCCACCAGCTCCGAGATCAGGGCGAGGGTGCCCTGCGGGTCCCCCTGCACGTCGAAGTCGCGGTGCGCGCGGGCGAGCACATGGGTGTGCAGATCCGTGCGTACGGCGGTGACGTGGGACGCGCCGAGGTCGAGCCCGATCACGTGGCGGTGGTCATCGTAGAAGCGCAGGACGATGGCCCGCCGACCGCCGGTGGACCGGGCGCGGTGGGACTCGACGACCAGGCCCGAGGTGATGAGCCCCTGCACGATCGACGAGACCGTCGAGCGGGACAGCCCCAGCTCACGCGCCAGGTCCGCCCGGGACAAGCCCTCGTCCTCCTCCCACAGCCGGCGCACGAGGAGCGCGGCGTTGTGCTGGCGCATGCCGTGCATGTCCGCGGTGGCCGGAGAGCTTGATTGTTTGTTCGGCGGAAGAACTATCATGAGGGGACTTTGTCACACGTCCGAACGAAGCGCAATCGGTTTCGGGAAAAAACCGGTCGAAGGCGGCGCTCAGTCGGCGGGAACGTCGTCCAGGTCGGCGTAGATCTCGTCGAAGGTCAGCTGGAGATCGGGCAGGGCCGTGAGGGTGACGGTGCCTTCGGAGAGGTCGCGGCGCAGCCAGCCCTCTTCCGTCCGGGCCATGTGCACGACGTGGGGCTTGGCCGGGTCGATGAACAGCACGTCGCGCAGGGTCGGGATCAGGCGGTAGTCGTCGAACTTGCCGCCGAGGTCGTAGTTGCGGGTCGACGGCGAGAGCACCTCGACCAGGATCGCCGGGTTGACGATGCTGTGGGAGTCCTGCTCCGGGCGCTCGAAGCGACCGCAGACCACGCTGACGTCTGCGTAGTAGTAGTTGCCGGTCGCGGCGATGTAGATGCGCTGGTCGGAGGAGGTGGGGCGGCAGGGGCGACCGCGGAGGGTGAAGGTGAACGCGGCAAGAACGTTGGCGCCGACCGCCTGGTGGCGCAGCCGACCGCCGGTCATCGCCCAGGCCTGACCTTGGACCCACTCGTACTTGATGGTCGAGGTCTTCGTGTGCTCGAGGTACTCCTCGACGGTCATCGCGAGCTTCTCGGCTTCCATCACTGCCTCCGGCCCCATCCTAACCCGCAGCCACCCTTGCCCTCCCCTCGCACCTCGTGTGAGCCTCCGGCGAGCCTGCTGCGAGGTCGTCGATGCAGGACCGCGCACCCCGGGTGCGTATGGTGAGCTGGGAGGTCCCATGACCGACGACGTGAGCCCCGACGAGACCAGCGACAGCACGCCGAAGCGATCCGGTGGATCGGGCGCGGGACGCCTGCTGTCTGCGACCGGGCTCGGCTGCATCGCCACGCCCAGCGTCCTGCTGCTGGCGGTGATCGCCCTGCTGGTGTGGTGGCGGATCGAG
>CALATR010000160.1 GCA_937891875.1 uncultured Pseudomonadota bacterium
CTGACGGCGTGGCCTGGCGGTGTGCGGACGAGTTCTGCCTGCCCACCCCAGTGACGGATGGTCTGCTCGCGTGGACCGACGAGCAGGTGGTCGGCTGGGCGATCCGGCGGCAGCTCGGGCTGTCCGCTGCGGAAGGGGCACTCGGCAAGCTCCGCGTGGGTCCGGAGCTGCGCGAGGTCACCATCGCTGAGGGCCGATCGCGAAGGATCCGGCTCGAGTTTCGTCAACCGGCCAAGGACGAGCAGGTGGTCGTCCCCCTGTCGGATCTGGTGGTCGTGCGCGCGGGCCGCGTCCAGCTCGATCGGGCTACCGTCGCCGGCACACTGCGGCTTCCGGCTGCGACCGCCGGTCCCTGGCTGGCCGAGCAGTGGGACCTCGTCCTCTCTGATGACGCCACGTGGGTCTGGGTCCTCGGGCAGCAGCATCGGCTGGGAGCGCGGTCCGCCGCGGTCTTGCGCGTGCTCGCCGACAAACGCGGCGACTGGTGCACGCACTCCGAGCTCCGCCTCGCCGGGTGGCCGGACGAGGTCACGCCGTCGGGCAGGGCGCTCTGCGGGCACGATGCGCTGGACCGGCGGCTGCGACAGGTGGTGGGGGACCTGCGGAAGATCCTGTCGCCCCACGGGATCGACGCACGGCGCGCGGCCGGGGATGTCGAGGGGGCGTACGCCTTGCCCGCGGCGCTGGTCATCCTGCCGGGTGAGGGTAGACTCTGACCGCCGCCCCGCGCAGTCCTTCCAAGCCCTCGGCCTCTCGATTGACACAACGGGCGAGCACAACCGCGACCCCCGGCTCAGTCCCCCCCCAGTACTTCCTATTCTGGTGCTGGGGGTCGCTGGTTCTGCTCTGGAGGCCGGATCCTGCGTTCGGATCCACCGCCCGCGCCACCCTCGTCAGCCATCCTGCAACCGATCCCCTCGTCGGATCCGTAGCGTCTCCCTCCTGAAAGAGGCGTGACAGAAACGTCCGGGTACCGGCTGCTGCATGCTCTCATCAGAGGCGGCGCGTGAGCCCGGCCGCCCAACCCGTCTGTTGTGGGGGGACCGATGTCGAATCGGATCTGGATCACGTCTGCCGTGATCGGTCTGGCCGTGCTTGGCACGGCTGGGTGGATCGTCGCTGGTGGCGTGTACGGCGAGACTATCGAGGCTTCGCTGGTCGAGGCTGAGCCGCTCATCGCCTTGGAGGCGGCGTCGACGGAGCTGTCCGACGGCTCGACACTGACGCTCGAGGTGGACGACCCGGTGGCGGTGACGGGCGGGTACCGCCTCGACGCGGTCTTTGGCTTGTCTGCGGTCCCGGCGACCGAGGAGGCGGTGGTCTTCACGATCGACGTCTCCGGATCCACCACGGACGCCCAGGGCGACGGATGCGGCGGGTCCTACAACAACGATGGCCTCGTCGACACGATCCTGGACTGCGAGCTGGCCTCGGTCGGTGAGGTGCTCCCGCGTCTTCGCGGCGTCGGAGAGGCTGGCGCCATCATCTTCCACGAGGCGGCGGTCGCGACCGATGTGTCACCGGTCAGCGGGTTTCAGTCCCTCACTGCCCCCACCGCCGATCTCGACTCCGATGGCGTCTACGACATCGAGCAGGTGCTGAAGACCGCCCGCGGCTACCAATTCTTCTGGACCCGCAGCATCGGGGTCACCTATTTCACGCGGATCCGGCAGGTCACGGGCAACTACTCGGCGTTCGACCGCGCGATCACCCGCAGCTGCGATGTGCTCGCGGGAGCGACCGCACCCCGTCGCTCGGTGGTCTTCCTCTCCGACGGCGAGGCCATCGTCGGCAAGCACGTCTCCGACGTCCTGCCCTGCGCGGACAGCTCCATCCGCTTCCACACGGTGGCGGTCGGCGAGGACCAGACCTGCGCCGGCGACTTCAACGGCAAGGGCAGCCTGCAGGACATGGCGGACCTGACCGGTGGATCCTGCGTCGAGGTGACCGATCCCTCGGAGCTGGCCACCTCGCTCGGCGAGCTCCTCCTGCCGACGATCGACAAGGTGACCCTCACGGTCGACGGCGGTGAGGAGGTCGACATCACCGCATCCGTGGTCGAGGACATGCCCCACACCGGCGACGGCAAGCTGCACCTCTCCCACGTCGCACCGGCCGGCGACCACGAGCTGTGCGTGACCGTCTACGCGACTGGTGGAGGCGAGGGGAGCGTCACCCAGTGTGTCGTCACCCAGCAGAACGCGGCGCCGATCGCGGACGCCGGCACCGACGTCGAGGTCACCGAGGGCGCGCTCGTCACGCTGGATGGCACGGGGTCGTCGGATCCGGATGCCGACCCTCTCACCTACGTCTGGTCGATCGCCGCGGAGTCGGGGCCACCCCTGGTCGTGCCGTCTGCGAGTCTGCCCGGCGTGGCCTTCCGCACCCTCGACGATGGCGAGTATGTCGCCACCCTCACCGTGTCCGATGGCGAGCTGACAGACTCGGACACCGTGCGCGTCTCCGTCAAGAACAGCAAGCCTGCCTTGTCGACCCACCTCGACGGCGCCCCCGTTCGTGGCGTCGCGCTGCTCACCGGCTCGTTTGCCGATGACGGCGTGCTCGACACCCACACCGCGAGCATCGACTGGGGCGACGGCACCAAGGAATCGGCGCTGATCCCCGCTCAGGGCACGGGCTGGGGCAACGTCTTCGGCAGCCACGCCTACGCCAAGGCCGGCACCTATACCGTGGCCATCACCGTCACCGACGACGACGGGGACACCGTCACCGTCTCCCACGCGAGCCAGGAGGTGGGGCAGCCGATCGCCGTGTGGGCCGAGGGATCCGCGGGCGGTGGCATCACCTGGACCGGCGGGAGCGGCGACATCAAGGGTCTCGTGCACAGCAACGGCGACCTGAAGATCACGGGCGCGAAGAAGACCGTCGAGGGCGCGGTCGAGTACGTCGGCTCTTCAAAAGTGACCGGCGGCGCGAGCGTCAGCCCGGCGCCCGTAAAGACGACCGCGAGCGGCAGTCCCGTTTCTTACGACATTGCCGACTATCGACCCACCGGGCGCGCCGCCCTTCACGCCGGTGCCGACTACCACGACATGAGCAGTTCCTGTTCCGGCGGGACCTACAAGCCGAAGACCGCGCTGGACCCCGGCATCTACTACGCCGACTGCGACGTGCACCTCACGTCCAGCGCGCTCAAGGGCGCCGTCACCATCGTGTCCGAGAGGACCATCCAGGTCTCCGGCTCGAGCGCGGCCTTCGACCCATTCGTCGACGGCCTGCTCTTCCTGTCCGGCTCCAGCAGCTCGAAGGCGATCCAGATCAGCGCGGCCAAGTCGCAGTTCCTCGGGTTCCTCTACGCAAAGACCGGTGGCGTCGACCTCTCGGGCAGCGGCAACCGCTACCTCTGCGGCGTGGTGGGTGACGATGTCGACCTCGGCAGCTCCGGGCTCGACGTCCTGGCCGCCGACTGCGTGCGCCCCGACCGCACCACGGCCCCGCCGACGCTGATGCCCCAGCTGTCCCTCGACCTCGCTCTGGCCGAGTCCGACGTGCTTCCGGGGGTTGCGAACGCGACGGGGCTCACCCTGACCCACGACGGCGCGGTGCTGGTGGTGCCGGGCGTCATCGGCCTCGAGAACCTGGGCACGGACACCGTCACGCTGACCTCGGGTGAGGTGGTGGTCGAGGTCTTCGATCCAGACGCCGAGATCTGGGACACGCTCGACGCGCCGACCACGCTCACTGCGGTCGCCAACGCCGACAGCAAGACGATCTACCCGGACGACGACGAGGATCCGTTCACCGACACTGAGCTGGCTCCGGGCGCGCTCGCGACCTGGGGCGTGGCCCTCACGATCCGCCTGGACACGGACGCGGTCAAGGCCCTGCTCGACGAGGACAAGACCGACGCCATCCGCACCCGCGTGGCCTTCACCCAGGACGACACCACGGTCCCCGTGCGCCGGCTCTTCCGCTTCGGCGACGACTTCGTGGACGCGCTGCGGGATGCCGGGGCGGATGTCGAGGATGTCGAGCTGACCGCCTCGACCGTCGACGGGGCGGTCAAGGTCCTGACCTCGGCCGACGCATCCGGGCTGGGACGGGTCGAGCCCGGGGATGTCATCGCAATCAGCCTCGCCGCCAACGCGCCGAAGCCTGCGGAGAAGGCAGCATCCGAGTCGGTGCCTGCCTACCTGGCTCGCCTCCACGGCCTCGACGGCAGCGGGCTTGGCGCCATTGGCTGGGCGCGAGGAGACGCCTCCGTGGGCCCCGTGCTCACGGCCCAGCAGCTCGACCGGGCCACCCTCCACGTCGCCGTGCTCGACCCGACCTTCACCGCCCCCGAGGACGCGATCGCGGGCGACTCGGTCGATCTGACCCTCGAGCTGTCGAACACCTCGACCGCTGACGTGCCCGCGATCACGGCGGACGCGCGCTTCGAGAGCTCGGAGCTGGGCTTCGACGATCTCGCATCCGGCCTTGCCAGCGGCGTGAGCGGCTCGGACACCACCTCGCTGACCCCCGACACCGCCCACGGGGGTCAGGACATCCGCCCGAGCGCCTCCGTCGCCTGGACCGATGACGCGGGCAACGGCTTCGGCCCGGTCGTCCTCACCACTTCAGTGCGCATCGAGCGGCCGGGCGAGGTGGTCGCCGAGCTGGTCGACGCACTATACGTGGATGCCGATGCCAACGGCGTCATCGGTGATGGCGACACCATTCGATACACCGC
>CALATR010000161.1 GCA_937891875.1 uncultured Pseudomonadota bacterium
GGCACCGACTGCGACGACCTCGACGCCGACATCAACCCCGGCGCCCGCGAGATCATCGGCAACGCGGTCGACGAGGACTGCGACGGCAGCCTGCTGTCCTGAGTCCGGCTGCCGGCCTCGAAGGCCGGGTTTCCGGGGGACTCAGCCGAGATCGACCTCGGCCGCCCGCAGTCGGGTGGCGGCCCCTCGCTTCTCCAGGCACCAGCCGTCGAGCCCCGACTCGCGGATCTGGGCTCGGGTGCGGCACAGCACCACCTTGATGGGTCGCGCGCGACCGGCCCGGCCCCAGATGCCGATGGCGACGTCCTCGTCGGAGACCCAGCCCTGCTCGTGAGCGGGGAGCTGTCCGTCGGTGCGGTCGTGGGCGAGGCGCTGGGCAAGCACGGTGACCAGGGCGACCCGGTTGGCGGCGGTGACGGCGCAGTGGGCGCCCGCGGGGTCTTCCAGGGTCACGGTCTGGGCATCGGGCTGCAGGCGCACGACGTAGGGGTAGGGGTGGTGCTCGACCTGGATGGTGGCGGCGATGGTGCCGTCGGCGAGCTCGACCCGCAGGCGCTGGCCTCCGACGGTGACCACGTCGCCGGCGTCCAGGGCGTGCACCTCGTCGCCCTCGCCCAGGGCCAGGTCGCCGGTCTCGGGGGAGAGGAGCAGGACCACGCCCGGGCCCGCGGTGGTGCGCAGATCGGCGCCGGGCTCGGGGCCGATCCGGAAGCGCTCGCGGTCGATCGCGCGTGCGGCGCCGCCGTCGACCGGTCGCACCAGCCAGCGCCGGGACGAGCCCTCGGCGGGGGCAGCGCCCAGGTCGACCACCCGCAGGTCACGGGCGCGTCCGAGCCGGATGGGGGCTTCGAGCGATACTCTCGACCGCCCCTTCACCTCCTGGCCGCCCACCGTGGTGCCGTTGGAGCTGCCCAGGTCCTCGATCCAGACGACGCCGCCCTGCACGAAGAGGCTGGCGTGGCGGCCGGACACGCTCGGATGCGCCACCACCACGTGGTTGTGGGGGGCGCGCCCGACGTAGAGCGGCACGGCGGCCAGGGGCACGCGGACCTCGGGCTGTCCGTCGTCGCCCAGGAGCTGCAGCTCGAACATGGAGCCTCCGGCTGGGAAGCTATCAGCCGACCTTGCGCAGGCCGACCCCGCGAAGCGCCCGGTCGAGCGCCGCAGCGATGTGCTCTCCGACCCGGGGGCCCTGCACCGGGTAGAGGTAGGGCTCGATCAGCTCGAGCTCGATGAGGCGCAGGCCGCCATCCTCGCCGCGGACGAGATCGACCCGGGCGAGCAGAAGGCCGCCGCGGACCTTGCCCAGCACGCGCTTCACGAAGGCGTCGACCTCGTCGGTCAGGGAGAGCACCTCCTCCCGACCGCCGAACATGGACTGCACGCGGTAGTCCCCGCGCTTGGGCAGCTTGCGCAGCACGTGGCTGACCTCGCGGTCGACGACGATGA
>CALATR010000162.1 GCA_937891875.1 uncultured Pseudomonadota bacterium
CCGACGAAAAACCCGTCCAGACCTTGAGGATCGCCCAGATCCCCTCCGTCTCCAGGCGCTCCGGGAAGTAGAAGAGCACGGTGTAGACGTGGCCGATGATGAAGCCGGTGAGCACGGTGACCACGGCGCCGTCGACGACGTCCCGCACGTCCAGGCCCAGCTTGATCGCGCGGGAGCGGCTGATCTCGAGCCCGACGATGAACCCGAGCGCGACCAGGATGGCCCACGGATCGAGCGGCAGGTCGCCGACGCCCGGCACCGGCAGGGTGTACACGTCCAGCCCGAAGAACGGGATGGCGGCGTACACCACCATCGCAGCGAGGGCCGAGACTGCGGGGACCATGCGTGCTCCAGCGAGGGTCGAGCGGCGGTAACACGCGCGGAGTCCGCAGTGGCGGGGGGCGACATCCCCGGGCAGGATGAGGCTCGCGGAGGGCCGGATGATCCTGGGTCTGTTGAGCATGGTCGCGCTGGGCGCCGAGGTCGAGACGGAGGCGGCCGACGCGGTCGAGGTCACCGAGGAGCGCGCGCCGCAGGTGGTGAGCGTGTTCATCGGTGGCGGGCTGGAGCCGACCAGCCGTCCCAATCCGGACAGTGTGGTCGCCCGGGCCGGCGTGCAGTGGCGCTTCAGCCGGCACGTCGCGGCGGAGCTCGGCGGCGGGGCCTTCGTGCCCCTCGGCCAGCCCACCATCGTCTACCGCGACTTGACCGACGATGTGAGCAGCGTCGACGCCTACCTCATGCGGCCGGGAACCCCGGTCGCCACGGTCGACCTGCGCGTCCAGGTCATCATCCTCGACGGGGCACTCACCAGCGCACGCCGGGACGTCCCGTTCACCCTCTCCGTCGACCTGGGTGGTGGCGCAGTGGTCACCGGCCAGCCCTTCACGGCGGTGCAGTGCCCTCCCTCCGTGAACTGCGTGGCGAGTCAGGAAAAGGACGTCGTCGGGGCCCCGCTCATCGGGTCGAGCCTCTCGCTTGCGCCCACCGAGCGCCTGCAGGTCCGGGGCGTCGTGCAGTACCGCACCTGGCTGCAGCAGAACCCCCTCGTCGACGACCGGGTCCGGGTCGGCTCGACCACCCTGACCCTCGAGATCGGCGCCGTGCTCGGTCGGGTCGAGAGCCAGAAGAAGCGCTCGCGCTACGAGGCGCCGCTCAAGCCCGCCGATCCGCTCTACCTGCAGGGCTTGTAGCGCTCCGTTGTGGGGGTCCGAGGGGGGTCGGTCGACGGCCGCCCCGTGCCCGTCTGTATTCCCTGATACGGTGCGCCCCATGAACAGCCCCATCTCGACGTCCGCTGCGGCTCATGTGCTGCCCGAGCTCACCGATCCGCGCGCGTCGACCGAGGGCGACTGGCTCGACCGCCTGTCCGACCGGGTGTTCGCCCGGCACCTCAATCACCCGGACGACGTGATCTTCACGCGCACGGCGACCCGGATCGCGGTCTTCCTGCTGCCGTTCACCGCGGCGCTGTTCGTGCTGCCCACCTGGGCGGTCTGGCTCGCCGGCCCGCTCTACCTCGCCTACCTGTTCGTCGGCTTTGCCGCCCGGATCGTGCTGGCCCTGCACGCCGTCGCCCACCGCCCGGTGTTCAAGCGCAAGGTCCGCTGGGCGGATCGGCTGTGGACCCACGCCCTGCCCGTCGTCGTCGGCATGCCGCCCTTCGCCTACCACGCCCACCACCGGATGATGCACCACCGCGAGAACGTCAGCGAGTCCGACCTGTCCGGCACCGCCGAGTATCGTCGGGACAGCCTGCTGCACTTCGTGCACTACTGGGCTCGCTTCGCCGTCGTCGGCTACGCCCACCTCGTCAGCTGGCTGTGGCGCCGCGGCGAGCGCAAGGTCGCGCTGGGCATCATCGCCTGGTCCCTGGTCGGCTACAGCGGCATGGCCGTGCTGGCCTGGCTCGCACCCTGGCCCACCCTGTTCGCCTTCATCCTGCCCTACGTGCTCCTGCGCTTCTTCCTGATGGCCGGCAACTGGTGCGAGCACGCGTTCGTGGACGTCACCGAGCCGACCAACAGCTACCGCAACAGCGTCTGCCTGCTGAACACGCGCTTCAATCATCGCGCCTACAACGCCGGCTATCACCTGGTCCACCACATCGTGCCCGGCCTGCACTGGGCAGCTCACCCGGCGTGGCTCGAGGACCACGTCCAGGACCTGATCGACGCCGACAGCATCGTGTTCGACGGGATCAGCAGCAACCAGCAGGTGTGGTGGCGGCTCATGAGCGGCGACTACCGCTACCTCGCCGAGCGGCTGGTCGACCTCGGCGGACGCCGCCCGAGCCTGGAGGCGCGGATCGCCTTCCTGAAGTCGCGGGTGCGGCCCCAGCGGGGCGCCATCAAGGGCCTGCTCGAGTTCCGCGAGGCGGGGCCAGGGGTCCCCAGCGGCCCGGCGTTCGAGCGGATGGCGGCGGAGCAGGCGGGCTGATCGGGCAGTGGCGGGGCTCATGAGGAGCGGTTCCAGCCGGGCCCGTCCTCTCGCTCGAGGTACCTGTCGCGATCCAGCCGAGAGGAGGGGTGCTCACCTGAAAATGGCCTCCGAGGGTATCAAAGCTCGATCAGAAGCAGAGATCAGTCCGCCTCCTGGCTTCCCCTCTCCGTCGCCCTCGGTGCCTCCGTGCCTTCGTGGTGAGGGTGCGGTTTGACGCGCGCAGAGCACCCCGCCCACATCGGGTCGCGCCGGCCTGATCCCGGCCGCTCGACGTCCACTCACCCCACCCGCACCATCTCCACGTCCCCCGCCAGGATCCGGTGCGCCTTCCCAGCATCATCGCGGATCTCCAAGGCCCCGTCCGGCCCGATCCCGGTCGCCACGCCCTCCACGCCCTCGACCCTGACCCGGCGGCCGACGGTGCCGTCCCAGGTTCGCCAGGCCTCGAGGATCGAGGCGGGATCCCTTGCGATCCGGCTGACCTGATCCCGCATGCCGGCGACGATCTCGGCGGCGAGCACCGCGCGGGCTGGGGGCTCACCGAGGAGCTCGGCGAGGCTCGCGGCGGCGAAGGGTCCGTCGGGAGCCCCGCCCACGTTGATGCCCACGCCCACGACGACGAAGTCGAGCCTGCCCTTGGACAGCTCGGCCTCGGCGAGGATGCCGGCGACCTTGCGCCCGTCGACCGAGAGCACGTCATTGGGCCACTTGAGGCGGCAGGTGCGCCCGCACGCCCGCACGACGGCGACCCCGGCGGCGAGCACGACCAGTGGGAGGCGGGACACCGGCAGATCGGGCCGCAGGACGACGGACAGGGCCAGCGCGTGGTCCTCGGGCGCGAGCCAGGTTCGGCCGAGCCTCCCCTTCCCCGCCGTCTGCCGTCCAGCGACCAGCGCGGTGCCGTGGGCCGCCCCGCGCAGGCCGGCCTCGTGCAGGGCGGAGTTGGTGGAGGCGACCTCTCGCACGAAGCCGATCGCCGGACTCAGCCCCCGAGCCCGGCTGGCCGCGATCAGCGCGTCCGCGTCGACGTCGGAGGACACGGCCCTACGGCAGGGCGTGCAGGTTCATGGACAGGTCGATCCAGGTGGCCTGGTGGATGAGCCCACCCGCGCTGACCACGTCCAGGCCCAGGTCCTTGATCCGCGCGATGCGCTCTGGCGTCATGTTGCCCGACGCCTCCAGGATGACCTCCGGGCGGGTGCTGCGCGCCCGGTCCACGCACGCGGCCAGCTGGTCGTCGTCCATGTTGTCGAGCAGTACGACATCCGCACCGGCGACCAGCGCCTCGTCCAGCTCGTCCAGGGTCGTGACCTCGACCTCGATCTTGATGAGGTGGTGCACCTGATCCCGGACCCGGCGCACCGCCTCGGTGATGCCGCCCACCGCCGCGATGTGGTTGTCCTTGATCATCACGCCGTCGTACAGCGCAAAGCGGTGGTTGTACGCCCCACCGTGACGAACAGCCTCCTTCTCCAGCGCGCGGAGCAGCGGCGTCGTCTTGCGGGTGTCGACCACCCGCAGCTTGCCGTCCGCGGCCTCGACCCACGGGCGAACCTGGGTCGCGATGCCGGACAGCTTCATCATGAAGTTCAGCGCCAGCCGCTCGCCCTCGAGGAGCACGGCCAGCGGGGCCTCGATCTCGGCGATGAGCGTGCCGCGCACGACGGCGGTGCCATCTGGGACGTGCGCCGTGTACGCGGCCTGCGCCCCGAAGCGCTCGGCGACCTGGCGGAACACCTCGCGCGCCACCCGGTGGCCACTCACGACGACCAGGGGCGCCTTGCTGACGATCGTGGCCAGACCGCGACGGTCGGCAGGAACGCACGACTCGGTGGTCAGGTCCCCCGGGCCGATGTCCTCGTCCAGGGCGCGGGTGACCAGCTCGGTCAGGTTCACGCCCCACCCCCGAGGCGCTGCTGGCTGGCGCGCAGGGCGTCCCGGCGCGCGGTGGCCGACTCCAGCTTCTCCCGGAAGCCCGCCACCACGTCGGCCGGCGCGCGATCGACGAAGCCCTTGTTTCCGAGCCGCTTCTCGAGGTCCTTCACGTCCTTCTCCACCTTCGCCAGCTCCTTGTTCAGGCGCTCCAGCTCGGCGGCGATGTCGATGACGCCCTCCAAGGGGATCGCGAGCTCCACCTCGCCCACCATGGCGGTGGCGACGGCGTTCGGACGCTCGGACATGACCTCCACGGTGGCGTTCACCAGGTGGGCCCAGCCCTCGGCGTGACCCTGCAAGCGCCCGGCGAGTGCGGCGTCGTTCACCAGCACGGTCAGCGGCACCTTGCGGGCGATCTGCATCTCGCCGCGCACGCGCCGGACCTCGAGCACCGCCGCCTGGAACTCCTCCATGCTGGCGAGCGCGTCGGCGTCGACCTCGTAGTCCTCCGGCGAGGGGTAGGGCGCGGTGGCGACGAAGCCCTCCGTCTGCGGCAGCTTCGCCCAGATCTCCTCCGTGTAGTACGGCATCATCGGGTGGAGCAGCCGCGCGATGGCGCCAACGGTGGAGAAGAGCACGTGGCGGGTGCCGTTCTTGCGCGCGGCGGAGGCGCTGTCGTCGTAGAGCGTGGTCTTGGCCAGCTCGATGTACCAGTCGCAGAACTCCGACCACGTGAAGGCGTAGATCTCGGTGGCGGCGGCGTTGAAGCGGTACTCGTCGAACGCCTTGCGGATCCGTCCCGCGGCCTCGCCGGTACGGCCGAGCATCCACTTCTCGTAGGGGCCGAACTCCATGGCCGCGGCGGGATCGTAGCGGTTGCCCCCGTCGTCGTCGGCGATGGTGAGGAAGCAGAAGCGCAGGGCGTTCCAGAGCTTGTGGATGAACTTGCCGTAGCCCTCGACCCGCTCCTCGTTCCACAGCACGTCGCGGCCCTGGGCGGCGAAGGCGAGCAGGGTGAAGCGGAAGGCATCGGCGCCGTACTTGTCGATGGCGTCGAGGGGATCGACCACGTTCCCCTTGGTCTTGCTCATCTTCTCGCCCTTGGAGTCGCGGACGAGGGCGTGGATGTAGACGTCGTGGAACGGCACCTGGCCGGTGAAGTGCAGGCCGGCGAACATCATGCGCGCGACCCAGAAGAAGATGATGTCGAAGCCCGTGACCAGCACGCTGGTCGGGTAGTAGCGGTCGAGGTCGGCGGTGCGGTCGGGCCAGCCCATCGTGCTGAACGGCCACAGGGCGGAGCTGAACCAGGTGTCCAG
>CALATR010000163.1 GCA_937891875.1 uncultured Pseudomonadota bacterium
CTCCCGGTTGGCGTACGGGTGGCCCTGGGGAAAGACGCTCTTGAGCAGGTAGTCGAAGACCAGCGCCGAGCTCTGCTCGTTGCGGCGGCGCCACTCGTTGCGGATGACCTCGCGCTCGGTCTCGACCTCCTCCTCGCTCATGCCGATGTAGGGCTCGGTCAGGCGCAGGGACTCGAGGCGCATGAGCACCGGGAGGTACTCGGAGCTGGCGACCGTGCGGAAGTCGGTCGTGTCCGGACGGGTGGTGGCGTTGAACTGGGTGCCCAGGTCCTGGATGACGTCCATGATCGGCGGCAGATCGCCGTGCTCGGAGCGGAACCAGGTGTGCTCGACGAAGTGGGCGGTGCCGTTCTTGCCCTCGGGATCGTCACCGGCGCCGTGGTCGACCACGGTGAACACGCTGACGTAGGGGTGGCTCTGGTCCGACTGCATGATGAACCGCAGGCCGGTCGGGAAGTCGATGACCCGGCTCTGCAGGTTGATCTCGGGGAGCTTCTCCATGTTCAGCCGCAGGGATGGCTTGGAGGGTCGCTTGGCCGCGGGCTTCGAGTCGACGACCTCGATCTCCTCCGGGGCGTCGGCGCCGAGTGCGGGGGCCGCGACTGCGACCATCGCGGCCGGCAGCGCGAGGAACAGGGAAGCGCGGAGGGTGGGGCTCATCAGGCGCATCATCGTCGTCCTCTGGGCTCGAGGGATCGTCCGCCGTTGGGGGGGGCGTACAGCTAGCGGATGGGCGGGTAACCGGTACGCGAGTCCCGGACCGGGTCACGGGGTGTCGTTTGCATCCGGGATGTGAAGGTGCGACCGGTCAACACCTGTCACGCGGCTCGGATTTCACGACATCGTCGAGGGCCGATCCCCTGAGCGACTTCGCTCGCCTCCGACCACGAGTGTCGAAGGCGAGCGAAGGATGTTGGTGGCTAGGGGCGGACTCGAACCGCCGACACCACGGGTATGAACCGTGTGCTCTAACCAACTGAGCTACCCAGCCGAAGCGTCCGCGGGTCTAACCGTCCGCCCATCCGCGTCAAGGGTGTCGTGCTGCGATTGTCCGGAGACCCCTGAGCCCCTCGCCGGAACGTCCACCCGACGGCCGATCGACCGAACAGCATCTGAACAACCGCTGCACTGCTTGCACAGGTTTTGTTCACGTTGTATGTTTGATTACGGGGTCCGTGTAGCCAGGTATAAATGGGTCTTTTCGGCGGGGCTTCGCTCAGCGCAAACAAAAACGGACTACCCGGGTCCGGATTGTGGACTACGTAGTGAGCAACCAAAGCTAGACAGAAACGGCCCGGGGCGGGGCCACTACCCAGAGGGGCGATCATGCGCAGGAACAAGGCCTGGTATTTCCGCAACAATCCGGTGATCTCGGCACTCCCGGAGGCCGAGATCGACTGGCTCGAGGGGCGCGTCGAGGTGATCAGCCTCCGCCGCAAGCAGCCTCTCTGGCAGGTCGGCGAGGACGCTGACCGCGTCTACTTCGTCCGCAGCGGCATCGTGAAGGTGAGCCGCGTCACCGAGGAGGGCCGCGAGCTCACGCTGGGCTTCTTCACCAAGGACGATCTCATCGGCGAGGGCGCGGTGTTCACTCCCGGCCCCCGCGAAGAGGCCGCCGAGGCGTACGACGACACCACCCTGTACGCGCTCACCCGGGACGACTTCGTGGCGCTCATCCGCCGCAACGCAGATCTCGGGCTGCGCCTCGCGCGCCTCGTCGCCAAGCGCAACCAGCGCCTGGAGCGCCGGGTCGGCGATCTGCTGTTCAAGACGGCCCACGCGCGCCTCGCGTCGCTGTTCATGGACCTCACGGACGACTTCGGCGTGCGAGACAGCCGTGGCGTCATCGTCAACCTCAAGCTGACCCACCGCGAGATGGCCTCCCTCATTGGCGCCACCCGCGAGACCGTCAGCTTCGCGATCCTGGACCTGCGCAAGGACGGTCTCATCCAGACCGAGTCCAAGCGCGTCATCATCCTGGACGAGCAGGCGCTGCAGGATCTGGCCCACGCCTGATCCTGCGTCGCACGCCAGCCCCGCTGGCGCTAACGTATGCCCCGTCGCGCCTGCTCGGGGATGAACATGCGCCTACTCGCTCTCCTCCTGGTCCCAGCTCCCGCCCTCGCCGCCGATGTGTCCATCGGTGCGCAGGTCGGCGTCTCCATGGACCTGCCCGATCCTACGTCCGGCGATGCCACGTCGTACTCGCCCGGTCCGTCGCTGACGGTGCCGGTGCGGGTGCAGCTGGTTCCGGGAGCCTACCTGCGGGCCGCCCTGCGCGCGGACATGGGGGTCGGCTCGGACCAGGTGTCCTGGGCCGCCACCAACGGCGGTGAGCCCATTCGGATCACGTCCAGCGACCACTGGTCGATGCTCACCGCGGCCTCTCTTGCGGTGGGCCTCGAGGGCCGGGTGGAGGACGAGCTGCCCTTCGACCCGATGTTCGGGTTGGGCGTCGGCGGCGCCTGGGTCGCCACCTGGCACTCGTTCGGACCGTCCGACTCCGGCGTCGACACGACCTTCCTGCTCGACCCCGCACAGAACGACCTCGACGACCCGAACAACCGCGATCCGTACGCCACCGCGATCACGCCGATGGTGGACGTCTACCTGGGCGGTGCGGTGCCCGTGTCCGACGCGTTGGAAGTGGATGTGGAGATCGGCTACAGCGTCGCCTTCCTGCCCGATGCCGCCCTCCAGGCGGCGACCCCGGGCATCGATGCCCGCCGTGACGCCTTCGGCTGGAACGCCCTTCGCGCCCAGGTCGGCGTCGCCGCCACCTTCTAGCCGTACCGGAGCCCCCCCATGAAGCTCTACCGTGCCAAGGTCCCCGAGATCGCGCGGGAAGCCATCGTCAGCCTCACCTCCACCGGCGACATCGAGGTGAACGACCTCGAGGAGGCCCAGCAGGACCTGGTCGCGATCATGGAGGAGTTCCTCCGCCGTGACGGCGACCTGCGCCGCTCGGTCAAGGACCAGATGGCCCGGCGCAACCTGCCCTACGGGGAGTATGGCCGCACCCGCAAGGCCGTTGCCGAGGAGATGGACCACCCGATGGGCGATGACGTCGAGCGCTTCCTCGCCCGGCAGTTCATCGAGAACCTGATGATCAGTCGCTTCGTCGAGGAGGTCTACGCCGAGGACGACGCGATGTACAAGAAGGTCATCGAGGTGCTCCGCGGCTACGACGTGGATGAGGAGGCCCTGCGTGAGGAGGCGGCTTCCAAGGTGAAGAACGTCAAGCAGGGCACGGTCGAGTACGAGATCGCCCTGCGCGACGCCCTGCGCGACGTCAAGCGGCGCCACGGCCTCATCGAGGATCGGCGCCCCCCCGGCGGCGAGCGCCGGCGGTGAGCTCGCGGGTCGGCTCGGGTCTGGTCGTCGCCCTGCTGCTGGCGGCCTGCTC
>CALATR010000164.1 GCA_937891875.1 uncultured Pseudomonadota bacterium
CTTCGACATCGAGCCCCTGTCGAACAACCCGAACGAGTCCTACACCCGCAACCCCGACCTGACCGGCGCCTTCGAGCAACACGCGGACAACACCGACCTGCTCTTCTCGCCGGGCACCCGGATCGACGGAACGCCGTTCTAGAGCCCCGAACCCCACGACGCGCTCGCCGCGGCGGGCGACCTGGAGACGCCCATGAGCCGCTCACCGCTCGCGCTGCTGGCTGCCTTGCTGGTCCTGTCCACCGGCTGCACGGATGGCGAGGACACCGACACCGGCACGGACACCGATACCGGGGCCATCGACGCGGACAACGACGGCTACACCGCCGACGAGGACTGTGACGACGACGACCCCGACGTGAACCCGGGCGCCGAGGAGGTCTGCGACGGCGTGGACAACAACTGCGTCGACGGCATCGACGAGGGCCTGACCATCTCGGCCTGGGCCGACAACGACGAGGACGGCGCTGGCAATCCCGGCACCGAGGTGCAGGTCTGCGAGGTCACCGAGGGGCTTGCCGACAACGACGCCGACTGTGACGACACCGACCCCTTGCTCAACGTCGACGATGCAGACGAGGACGGCGTCACCACCTGTGACGGGGACTGCGCCGACGACGACGCCACCCGCTACCCCGGCGCCGCGGAGATCCCCGGCAACACCATCGACGAGGACTGCCTCGACGGTGATCTCGCCTCGGCCGGCGTGCTGCTCCTCAACGAGATCCACTACGACCCGTCCAACGACGACCTGGACGAGGACGGCAACGAGGACGGCGACGCCAACGGAGACGGGGTGCGCGAGCCCGACGGCGACGAGTTCGTCGAGCTGATCAACACCTACTCCGGGCCGGTGGACATCAGCGGCTTCCAGATGTGGGACACCGAGAGCCTCACCGACGAGACGGCAGAGACGTTCGGCATCGTGCGCCACCTCGTGCCCGACGGCACCATCCTCGAGCCGGGCAAGGCCTTCGTCGTGTTCGGCGGCGGCACCCCCACCGGCGAGTTCGGCGGCGCCACCGTGCAGACCTCGACCAGCGGTGACCTGAACCTCAACAACAGCGGCGACCTGTTCACCCTGCAGGACGCCGCGGGCGCGGACGTGCTGACCTTCGACATCGAGCCCCTGTCGAACAACCCGAACGAGTCGTACACCCGCAATCCCGACATCACGGGCGAGTTCGAGCAGCACAACGACAACACGCCGGTGCTCTTCTCCCCCGGGACGAAGATCGACGGCACGCCGTTCTAGCGCTGATGATCCTCGGGCCAGTCCTGGCCTGCATCGCCATCGTGGCGGTCGCAGGCCTGCTCCTCAAAGAGTACCACCCCCACGCGGTGTTGCTGGTGGCAGGGCTCGTCATGCTGCTGGCCGCCGAGCTGCTCGGGCTGCAGGCCCCGGCACTCGACGAGTCGACCGGCTTCTTCGGCTTCGACCTCTTCCGCCACGTCACCGAGTCCTTCAGCGGCACCCTCGCCGGGGTGGGGCTGATGATCATGGCGATCGGCGGCTTTGTCGCCATGATGGACGAGATCGGCGCGAGCGGGGCCCTCGTCCGGGTCGCCACCACGCCCCTGCGCCTGCTGTCCCGCTTCCCCTACGTCGTCGCAGCGCTGGTCATTCCCATCGGCCAGGTACTCTTCGTGTGCATCCCGTCCGCCGCGGGCCTCGGCCTGCTCCTGATGGCCTCGGTGTTCCCGCTCCTCGTCCGGGTTGGGGTCAGCCGCCTGACCGCCGTGTCCGCCATCGTCGCCTGCACCAGCTTCGGCATGGGACCGGCCAGCGCCATGTCCGCAAAGGCGGCGGAACTCGTCGGAATGCCGCTCTCGAACTACTTCTTCCTCGAGCAGATCCCCCTGGCGATCCCGGCGAGCGTGGTCATGGCGGGCTGCCTGTACGCCACCAACCGCTGGTTCGACGCCCGGGCCGGCGGGGCTGCCGCCGTCGACGCCGCGAGCGACCACCTCCTGGACGACGAGGACGAGGAGCCCGACGCCGCCGATGCGCCCGAGGTCCGCGCTCCCGCCGTCTACGCCGTGCTCCCCGCCCTGCCCGTCGTGCTGCTCCTGCTCTTCTCGAGCCTGTTCGCCCTGTGGGACCCGCCCATCGTGCTCGACACGACCACGGCCATCCTGATCAGCGTCGCCGCCGCCATCGCCGTGCATGCCTTCCGCCTGCGCGACCCCAAGAAGACCTTCGGCGCGGTCAAGGTGTTCTGGGGCGGCATGGGCGACATCTTCAAGTCCGTCGTCACCCTGATCATCGCGGCGGACCTGTTTGCCCGCGGCCTGCTGGCCCTGGGGCTCGTCGACGCCCTCGTGCAGGTCTCCCAGGCGCTCGGCGCGGGTGCCGTCGTCATGGGCGTGCTCATGGCGACCCTCATCTTCCTCGCGTCGATCCTCATGGGCAGCGGAAACGCGTCCTTCTTCGCCTTCGGACCGCTGGTGCCCAAGCTCGCCAAGGACCTCGGCGTGTCGCCCGAGCAGCTCCTCCTGCCGATGCAGTTCTCCGCGAGCATGGGGCGCAGCGTCTCGCCCATCGCCGGCGTCGTCATCGCCACCGCGGGCCTCGGCCGCGTGTCCAGCATGGACGTCGCCCGCCGCACCGCGCTCCCCCTCGTCCTCACCCTCGCCTTCATGCTGGGATGGCACCATGTCGTGGGCTGACCTCCTGCGCCGCGCCCTGATCGCCTGCGTGATCCTGACGGTCGCAGGCGGACTCTCGTGGTCCGAGATCGCCGCTGCCGGGGACGCCGATCCCCAGCCCCTGCGCCCGGAGAAGTACCGACCCGGCGAGGGCCTGCGCTTCTCCACCCCCGCCGGCCACACCCTGCGCCTGTTCGGCTACGCGCAGCCGTCGGTCGAGGTGAAGGGCACCACCGGGACCAACCCGCCGGACACCGTCGCGCGCTTCCGCATGCGCCGCCTGCGCCTGCGCCTCGACGGAGGCTCTGCCGACGACCGGGTCGACTTCCGCCTCCAGGTCGACCTCGCCGGCCAGACCGAGGCCGACGTCGACGAGCCGACCCTGCTGCTCGACGCGTTCGCCCGCTACCGCCTGCGCGGCAACACCCGGATCAGCGTCGGTCAGCGCTCGACCTTCACCGACAACCGCGAGCTCTTCATGCTCTCGCACACCCTGCAGCTGCCCGAGCGCAGCCGGGTGACGTCGGCCTTTTCAGCCATTCGGGAAGTCGGGATCTTCGCCGAGGATCGCTGGCGTGTGCGCCAGAGCTCGCACTACTTCAAGCCCTACCTGGTGCTCACGACCGGGGATGGCGTCGCCCCCTTCCAGCCCGACCGCGGCGGCCTCAAGGTGGGCGGCCGCCTCGA
>CALATR010000165.1 GCA_937891875.1 uncultured Pseudomonadota bacterium
GTGCATGCCTACGGCGACTGGTGTGGGAACGCCGGATGGGGGAAATCCGCACGTCCGGTGTGACGGGGGGCGGGTACCGCGGCAAACGCCGCGGCCCGCCTACCCTACTGACGAGTGCCGTTTCGCCCAACCGACGCCCTCCGCCCAGCCGCCGCCCCGCGCCCAGCCGCCGCCCTGCGCCCAAACGGCCCTACCTGCTCCCCCCCAGCTCGTGGGTGACCTCGGCCTTGTACCCCATGAATGCGGTGGTGGTCGTGCCGCTGGCCTTCCAGGTGTCCGGGCGTGGGGTGAGGGTCGCCTCGTACTCGATGATGTCCTTGCCCACGTACAGCTCGCCAACGACGTGGTCGCTGTCGGAGAAGCTGCCGCGAACCCAGGTCTCGGCCTTCGCCCCCAGGGTGGGCATGTAGCAGACGCCGCGGGTGACCGTGCGCACGGTCTCGCGGGAGGCGGAGTCGATGGTGACGCCCAGGGTGAAGGTGCAGCTGTCCTTGATCTTCTTCTCGAGGATCACGACGGTGACGGTGCCCTCGATCTTCCAGTCGCCGTCCCAGTCGAGCCCGCAGCCGTCGATGGGGTTCTTCTCCGGATCACTGTCGTCGCAGTCGTTGTCGTCGTCGGTGCGGCCCTCGGCGACGTCGCAGGCCAGGGTGGTGCGCTCGGGGTCGCCGAAGCCGTCGCCGTCCGCGTCCACGAACCACTCGGTCATCGTGGAGCGGTCGGTGCTGAGGTCGAGATCGTCCGCGGCGCCGTCGCAGTCCTCGTCGACGTCCAGCGCGTCGCAGACCTCCTGGGCGGACGGGTTGATCGCGGCATCCTCGTCGTTGCAGTCCCCGCCGCGGTCGGCGGTGTCCGGGGGCTGCTCGCAGGAGAGGGTCGTGGAGTCGTCGTCGCCGAAGCCGTCGCGATCGGCGTCGCCGTACCAGGTGTCGGCGTTGACCGCGTCCTCGTCGACGAGGTCGTCACAGTCGTTGTCCTTGCCGTCGCAGAACTCGTCGGCCCCCGGGTAGCGCTCGAAGTCGTCGTCGTCGCAGTCCTCGCTGGCCGGGCTGCCATCCTCGTCCCTGTCGATCGCGGACAGATCGACGTCGGTGTCGGTGTCGTCGGTATGGTCGGTGAGCGCGCTGCCGGGGCAGCCGAGCAGCAGGACGAGCAGGGGCGCGAGTCGCATGGGGTCTCCGGGGCCGTCCCGACACCCTGCCTTGCCTGGAGCGGAGGGTCAACGGGGCATGTGCGGCAAGGGCTGCCGGCTCGCGCTCAGCCGTCGTCGGCGTAGGAGAGGTCCCACAGGGGCACCGACACCGCGGGGAGCCAGGCATCGTCGGGCTGGGCGACGCGGCCGGTGGTGACGAGCAGGAGGTCGCGGCGCAGGGCGATGGCCTTGAACGGCGGGTGGGCGCCGAGGACCTCCTTGGCGAGGAGGTGGATGTCGGGCAGGAGCATGGCCGCGGGGGCGAGGGGATGGGGGCCGACCGCCAGGGCCGTGACGTCGCCCACGGTCCGCTCGGTGAACGGAATTCCACCTTTGACCGCGTCTTCGAAGAGGTTCAGCACGGCGCGGTGGAGCAGCTGCATGGGCTCGCTCGCCGCTTCCCACAGCGCGTGTCCCGGGCCGACCAGGGTGGCCCAGGGTGGGTCGATGAGGGCGACGCCGAAGCGGATCCGCCCACCGACGAGCGTGACGGCGTGGGAGTCGTACAGCGGATGACCCTCGGGCAGGGGCCAGGGGCGCAGGCGCTCGATCTGGGGCGGTGCCGGACGGGGCACGGCGCGGCGGCGGATCCACTGCAGGTCGAGGAGGGGGAGGGCGGCCGTGAGCAGGGTGTGCAGCTCATCTGGCGAGCGACCGCTGATGTCGGCCAGCACGACCTCGACGCAGAGGTGGCCGCTCGCGGTCTGGGCGCCGATGAACGCCTTGCCCCCGTCGAGCACGGGGGTTCCGACGGCCCAGGCGGCGCCGTCGATGGTCTCGGGCTCGCCGGACAGGGGCACGGGCTCGACACCGGCCTCGGGCTCCAACACCCAGGCGCGGACCTCGAAGCGGGCCTCGTCACCGAACTCCACCAGGCGGATGACCTCGTCAGGACCGGCCTTATCCAGCCACACTCCCGGTGGATGCGCGCGCCAGGGCATGGTAGCTTGGGACACCGGTCTCCTCCGGACACGAACGCGGGTGGCACCATGGCCAAGGGAATGAAGCACCAGGGCAGGATCGAGTCGGGCGAGCACGCCGGCATGCATGCCTACCACGGCACCACCTGGGGAGAGAAGCACGACGCGGTCTACGACCTGGAGCAGGTTCGTCAGGTCGGCCCCTTCGAGAAGGCTGCCACCGACTTCGAGGACAAGCTGGGGGCGTGGGCCTTCCAGGAGGCCCAGCCCTACGCGGAGCGGCTGTCCGAGAAGGTCGTCGACTACCTCACCATCAAGTACCAGGACATCGGCGCCATGGCCGCGACCCTGGACCAGAAGCTCGAGGGTCTCAAGGCGCAGCTCCCGGGGCTCGGGATCGAGAGTCCCGGCTGGGCAGGTGCGGTCGGCACGGACTTCGAGTCCATCAAGGGCGTGCTCACCTCGGGCAACCTGCGGGAGCGGCTGATCGTCGTGGAGCAGTACGCCAAGAAGGTGCTCTCCAACGACGTGGTCCACGATCAGGACGGCCTGGCCGAGATCATCGCCAAGGCCGAGCAGGCGGGGCTCGATCTGGAGGCCTCCCTCATCCAGGGCGACTTCGGCGAGTGGACGACCCCGTGGGAGACGGGCGACCACAACCGCGATCAGACGGTGGTCGCGACGGGGGACACCTTCCGGGCCAAGGGCGCGGATCTGGAGAGCCAGCCCATCCCCGAGGATCAGCAGGCGGCGGTGAAGCCGGCGAACACCCCGCTGCCCGCGGACTTCGGCCAGCCGGGGAGCTCGGTCGGCCAGTTCGAGGGGAACTACCAGGTGAAGCAGGGGGCGGTGGCCGGCTCGGAGAAGTCCGAGGACGCCATGAAGTGGGTCGACCCCATGGCGGCCATGATCATGAACGAGGCCAACGCCTGGGTGAAGAAGCAGCGCGAGGTCGGCATGCCGCTCAAGGGCGGTCCGTCCGGGCACACCCACAAGTTCATGACCGTGAACCAGATCCTGGGCATGCCCAACACCGCCGACGAGATGCGCCTGGCCTGCATCGGCCACCTGCTGCCCATCAAGGCCCACACCTTCATCGAGGTGATGGAGGGCGCGAAGGCCCTGGGCGCCTCGCCCTACCCGAACAGCCAGCTGGTCTACCGCAACCTCGCACCGTACGGCGAGAGCCTCGCGGGCCTGGTCGGCGCGCCGTTCCCGGACACGGTGCTCGACGAAAAGGAGCTTGCCCAGGCTGGTCTCATCGAGGCGGAGCCGCTCAACATGGACCTCGTGCCCAAGAGCCAGCAGGATCAGGTGCAGGAGGACAGCGCGGCCAGCATGAAGCGCATGGACGGCGAGGACACCGACAGCGATGTCGTCAACAAGTAGGTCGCCGGGGGCGGGGGACGGCTCCCGCCGCTGCAAGCTGGGCGGCTGCCTGCCCTGGCCCCACGACATGATGCCCACCGTCGCCGCCGAGCGCGGTCTGTACGTCTACGGCGTCGGCTGCAACCGCCTGCACTGCCCGGAGTGTGACCAGGCGGTGCGGCTCGACGGGGACACCTGGCGCTGCGGTTGCCACGAGCGGCGCAACACCGAGATCCTCTACCTGGAGCGCCAGCCGCACGACGAGTGGGCCCCGCCCGAGCTGCCCTGGTCGTGCTCCGGCCACCCCGCGCCGACTGCCGAGGATCGCGCTGCGCTGGGCTTCACCGAGGACGTGCTCGCCGACGTCCGGCGCCTGCTGCACGCGGACGGCAAGGTCGCCCACCACCCCAAGGGCTACGCCGGCTACGGGGTCGATCTGCGGCTCGACTTCGAGCCCGACCTCGACGAGAGTGCCGTCCAGGACGTGCTCGTCGAGGCCCTGGACGGGCAGGACGACCTCGCCTGTCGCCGGGCGATGACCGTGCTGTTCCACCGCGATCTCGCCCCGCTGGATGGGGCGGTGTTCCGCTGGAACGGGCTCAAGGATCGCCTGGTGCCGGGATCCTCGGTGCTGACCCTGGGACGGCTGTGGGTGGACGGCATCGCCCGCATCGCGCGGCGAGAGGGGAACACGTCCCAGGCCTGGGAGGAGGGACTGCGCTTGCGGCGTGCGGGGGCGGGCGGCAAGAACAGCCTGCTGTGGGCGACCTTCCCTGACGAGGACTGAGCCGTTGTCGCGCGACTACACCGATGTGGTGGACTTCCCCGACGAGGTCGCCCTCCGCCCGATCGCCCGGGTGCGCTCGCCGTTCACCGAGCGGCACGGCACCCCGCGCCAGCCGGGCATGGAGGGTCCCAAGGAGGCCGGCTCGGTGGTGGGCGAGGTGGAGCTGCTCGACCACGTCCCCACCGCGGCGATCGATGATCTGGCGGGCTTCGACCACGTGTGGCTCATCGCCTTCATGCACCTCAACGGACCGCGCCTGCGCCCGCGGGTGAAGCCGCCGCGGGGGGGACCCAAGCGCGGTGTGCTGGCGACCCGGGCGCCTCATCGACCCAACCCCATCGCGCTCTCCGCCGTCCGCCTGCTGGCGGTTCGGGGGCGGGTGCTGGAGGTGGCGGATCTGGATCTGCTCGACGGCACCCCGATCCTCGACATCAAGCCCTACATCCCGGACTTCGACGCCTTGCCCGACGCCTCTCGCGGCTGGCTCGACGAGGGCTGATCCAGGCTGGTGGGCGCGCGCTGAGCAGCCAGGAACGCCAGGAGTTCGGCGCGCTCCCCGTCGGAGAGCTTGTCGTAGCGCCTGGTGGACCAGCTGGCCTCGCCGCCGTGCAGGCGGATGGCCTCGTCGAGGGTGCTCGCGCGTCCGTCGTGCAGGTAGGGAGCCGAGTCGGCGACCCCCCACAGCGGCGGGGTGCGCCACAGGTTGGCGAGGTCGTCCCGGCGCCTTCCCCCGTACGCTCCGGCCGAGATGGGCTCGCCGAGGTCGCGGCCCAGGTCGTGGAGCATGAGGTCGGTGTACGCGCCCTCGAGCTCGCCGAGCTTTGCCGCATGGCAGTCCGTGCAGCCTGTGGCGGCGAAGTGCTCGCGGCCCTCGCGCACCTGGCCGGGCGCGTCGCTGCGCTCCACCGGGCGGGGCAGGCTCGACACGAAGGCGGTCAGCGCGTCGACATCGGCGTCGGTCAGGTCGGTCGGCGTGGGGTCGACGAAAACCTCTTCGCCGAGGTCGATCCAGCGCACCTCGCTGGTCGACAGCCCGAGCTCGGCGTTGCAGGCCTGGGCGACGAACTCGCGGATGGTGGCGACGTCCCCCTTCCAGCCAAGACGAAGGATGGAGGAACCTTCTTCGTGGTGGTAGCGCACCCCGCGATCGGCGCCCGGCGCGGCCCGGATGCGCGCGGTCAGGGCCTCGGATGGGATCGCCTCCAGCAGGGCCACGCCGAACAGGGCAGGCGCGTTGCGCTCGACGACGACGGGCTCGATCATCTGGTCCTTGTAGGGCCTGATGGGGTCCACGGTCAGCCTGTCCGGCCGCAGGAGCTCCGCCTCCAGGTCGGGAGCGCCGTCGACGCGGAACCGGGGCAGGGGCTGGACCGAGGACATCGAGGCGACGAGGCGGGCGTTGTGGGCGACGCCCCCCGAGCCGCCGACGCCGCCGGTCCCGTGGCAGGCGACGCAGCTCTCGGCGTTGAAGTACGGGCCGAGCCCATCTTCTCCTGCCTGCGGATCCTCGGCGATCCAGCTGCGCACGAAGAGCTCCTGGCCGCGCGCGGCCGGGGTGCTCGCCGGCGTGGCGTCCGTCGCCCCGGCAGCGATCGTCACCATCGAGACCGCGCCGAGCAGCCAGGTACGCGCCATGAGGCCTCCGTCGAAGGCCGGATGGACACCGCGGCGAGAGGGCGGTTCCCTCTCTAGGCTCCGAACCGGGCCTTCGCCTGGGTGATCACCGCCTGCATGGCGCCGTCGTCCTCGCCGTCGAGGCGACCGGTCAGGCCCTTGACCCAGCGCGCCGGCCAGGCCTTGGACCCGTAGAGCGCGCCCATCGCGGCGCCGACGATGGCCGCGATGGAGTCGTTGTCCTTGGTGTCGTTGACCGCGCGGATGACCGCCTCCTCGGGGTCGTCGGCGTAGCGGGCCAGCAGGAGCAGCACGGTGGGCACGGTCTCGAGCAGGTAGGCGCCCGAGTGCCAGCGACCCAGCGCCGTGAGGGTGGGCAGGCCGCCCTCGATGGCCCGGCGCACGTCCACCTGGGCCGCCCGCCATGTGGGGGCCTGCACGCAGGCGGCGCCGCGGGGGGCGTAGACCAGGTCGGGCTCGAAGGCCTTCACCACCGCGCTCCACCGGTTCAGGATCCACGAGGGCTCGGGCGGGCCGTCCGCGTGGAGCAGGGTGAACAGCAGGTCCACGAAGGCGACGTTGACGCCGAGCGCCATGGGGTCGTTGTGGGTGACCGCGGTCGCGACCAGGGTGTCGCGCCACAGGCCGCTGCCGCCGCCGGTGAGGTGGGGCACGAGCACCGGCGCGATGCGGGTCAGGGCCCCGCTACCGGCGCTGGGCTGGCCGCACTCGGGCCAGGCGCCGCCGCCCTTCCAGGCCTTGATCGCTGCGTGCACGGTGCCGCCGATGCCGGTGACCTGCGTGCCGGCGAAGCGGTCCAGCACGTCCTGGGGCTTGAGCTTGCCGTGGTCGGTGAGGGACTCCAGCAGGCGGTAGGCCAGCTGGGTGTCGTCCGAGGGCACGCCGACCCGGCGGTCATCCGCGTGGCGATTCGGCAGGTAGTCCCGGATCTCTCCGTGTTCCGCCCGGCGGACGTGGGGCAGGCGCCCCTCGGTCGTGTTGCCGAGCGCGTCGCCGATGGCCAGACCCAGCAGCATGCCCTCTACCCGGTCCCACGCGGGGCGCGGACGGGCGGGCACGGGCTCGAGGCTGCGCAGGGCGGCGGGGGACGCACGCAGGCGGCCCGCCTCGGCGAGGGCGATCAGGTCCTGGAGGGTGTCGTCCATGCAGGGCACTCCGAAGGCAGGCAAACCCTAGAACACCGCAGCCCGCGATGCGCCAGCCACGTACGCGGTCGGCGAGCCCACCGATGGCCAGCGTCAGCGCGTGGTGGCATCTGCGAGGTCCGTCCCCGCCTCACGGAACTGCACGCTGATCCGGGGACCGGCGAACGCGGCCTTGGGCACGCCATGCCGCCAGGTGTCCTGACAGGTGCCCCCCATGACCAGCAGGTCCCCCCAGCCCAGCGAGAAGTCATGTCCGCCCACCGTGGCGTCCGACGAGGCCGGCCGCAGCAGGAAGCGCCGCGGCTCTCCGAGGGACAGCACGGCCACCACGGCCTGCTCCCGGTTCGTGAGCCGGTCTCCGTGGGGGGCGACGCTGTCGGCGCCGTCCCGGTAGAAGGCGGCGGCCAGCCGGGTGAGCGGACGCTGGTAGCGGCGGCAGAGCACGTGGCTGATCTGGTCCAGGACCGGCGGCACCGGCCCGTCCTGGGGCAGCCGGGCGAGCAGGCGCGGCACGTCGACGATGCGGTCGTACATGGGGCGACGCCTGGCCTGCCAGCGCATGCCGTCACGGAGCTCTCGGAACACCTCGGCATGGCCGACGAGGAAGCGCGGCGCGTACTCCACCCAGGCACCCAGCCCGAGATCGATCCGACGTACCCCCCGGAACGTCGGATCGAAGGTGGGTGCGCCGAGATCGAACAGACTCGGTTGCACGGGACCCTCCTGTCGGGGGTCACCTAACTGAACATCTGTACAGTGTCACGGACGGATCCAGATCGGCTGGCGGATCAGTCCTTCGGACGCTCCCAGATCACCGGTAGCTTCCAGCCGAGCGCGTCGATGACGGCCTGAGCGGCATGCTGCGGATGCATGCCGGTCACGTCGAGCTCGTGATCGACGTCCTGATGGTGGGCGGCCAGTCGCTGCAGCTCCTCCGCCAGTGCGGCGGGGTCGGGCTTGCGGCCCAGCAGCAGGCGCGCGTACGCGGTCGGCCGCTTCTCGTGGGCGGCGGCGATGGTGGCGATGACCTCGTCGAGGTGACGGCGCAGGGCGAACACGGTGGTCCGGCTGCGCAGGGCGGGGCCCAGCTCCGGGTCCGCCAGGGTCACCTCGGACAGCACCATCACGTGGGGGGTGGGCGCGTCGAGCACCCGGGGCAGGAGCGCGCGCTCGTGCTCCCGGCGGACCTGGTCCCCCTTCTCGAGCACGATGGCGTCGATGGACGCGCCTGCGCGGTGCTCCACGGCCCGGTCCATCCAGAACAGGGGCAGGCCGGTGAAGCTGGACACGAGCCGGGCTGTGCCGCCCACGTGAGCAGCAGGGAGCCCGACCAGCGCGAGCGGCTGGTCGGGCGTGATGAGCGGCGTGTAGCCGTAGTAGTCGATGTCTGGACTCAGCCGTTCACCTCGGCCGCGCAGGCAGTGCACAGCGCGGTGTGCGGCAGGGCGATGAGCCGTCCCTCGGGGATGGCCTCCCCGCAGCGCGTGCAGGTGCCGTACGAGCCCTCGTCCAGACGGAGGAGTGCCGCGCGGATGGCCTCGAGCTCGGCGCGGGCGCCGTCATCGAGTGCCTCCAGGACCTCGTCCATCTCGGTGTACGCCACCCGGTCAGAGAAGTCGGCCTCCAATCTCCCGTCCGCGCCGCGCAGATGCTTCTGCAGGGCAGCGTCCCGGGCGACCAGGGTTTCGGTCCTCTTGGCCAGGCGGGCTCGGATCTCGGCAGTGTTCATCAGTATTGCTCCAGCAAGTACTTGAGCACGTCCGTCGTGGTGACAATCCCCTCGAGGTTCATGTCGTCGTCGACGACCGGCAGGGCGTGGAACCAGTCCTGGGCCAGCAGCTCGACCGCCTCGCGGATGGTCTGGGTCGACTTCACCGTGACCAGACCGCCGGACATGACGTCCTCGATGCTGCGGGTGTGGTCGAGCACCGTCTGGGCGGTCTTGGAGTTGGTGTCGTACTCGTAGGAGGCCCGGGTGAGGTCGGTCGCGCTGATCATGCCCACGAGCTTCTTGCCGCTCACGACGGGCACGTGGTGGAAGTTGCCCTGCACCATCAGCTTCTGCACCTCGGCGAGAGACTGGTGCACGTGGACGGTGGTCGGGCTGTCGCTCATGATCTTGGACACCCGCTCGTTGCGCTTCATGGAACCTCCGGCTGGACTCGTCCGCCGCCGTCGTGGCGGGGGACCGCAGGGCACCTCGTGTGCCGTGGGACTGATCGAGGCTGCAGCATCTGTGCCATTGCACGCACCGTCAGGAGCGCGGTGGTTCCGTGCCCGCGCCCGCGACGGTGGGTCCTCCGGCAACATGGCTGTGTGTTGTGGCACAGGCGCTGCCAGTTGGTGAGCACGCCGACAGCACATTGGAACGCGCTGGACCGTGCCGTGCGCCGTGACTACGACAAGGGCCTTTCCGGAATCATCCGGTGCAACCCGTGCCCCCGAGGAACTCATGGCTTTCGAGCTTCCCGCGCTTCCCTACGCCAAGGACGCGCTCGCCCCCCACATCTCGTCCGAGACGCTGGACTACCACTACGGCAAGCACCACGCGGGCTACGTCGGCAAGCTGAACGCCGCGGTCGAGGCTGACGCCAGCCTGCAGGGCAAGTCCCTGGAGCAGCTGATCCAGTCCACCTCCGGCGGCGTGTTCAACAACGCCGCCCAGGTCTGGAACCACACGTTCTACTGGAACAGCATGAGCCCGAACGGCGGCGGTGCCCCGTCCGGCGCCATCGCCGACAAGATCAACGCCACCTGGGGCTCCTTCGACGCCTTCAAGTCGGCCTTCTCGACCGCTGCCGGCGGCCAGTTCGGCAGTGGCTGGGCCTGGCTGGTCCAGAACGGCTCCGGCGACCTCGA
>CALATR010000166.1 GCA_937891875.1 uncultured Pseudomonadota bacterium
CCACCCCCTGGTGCCGGAGGAGTTCGCGAACCTCTGGAACACCTCGGGCGAGTGCAGCAACGAGTTCGGCGACGGCGACAAGATGTACATGGTCGGTGAGGCGCGCGCTGAGGCGGACGGCAGCTTCACCGCCACGGAGAAGGTGTGGTTCTTCTACGCGGACGAGCCCAACAGCGAAGACTGCGTCGACACCTTCGAGCTCAGCGGGAACGCTGTCTTCGGCGACCCGGGTGAGCTCGGCTACGTCAGCGCCGAGGAGTTCTACGACGTGCGCCGCGAGTTCGTCGAGAACAACTGCAACGAGCGGTACAACCGGATCTACCGAAGCGATGACGACGGCCTGTACCAGCGGCTGATGATCGACACCCTCAACGAGTTCAACGATCAGCCCAACGAGAACAGCAAGATCAGCATCTTCCACGAGGAGCGCAACTTCTTCGGCGAGGGCTACGTCTCCAAGTCCTACGCGCAGGAGAACGGCTCGAAGATCACCCCGGACGGGGAGACCTACGGCCCGCCCGCCAGCTACCGGTGGATCGGCACCCGCTGCAACGTGGCGTTCGGCGGTGGTGGTGGCGGCGGCGGCGGCTGATCCCGACCGTCAGCGCCTGCGTCGAACCCCGAGCAGCCCCACCAGCGCGAGGCCGATCCCGGTGACCGGGACCGCGACCGCGTGGCACCCCCCACCGATGCTGTCGCCGACGCCCTCGTCCGTGTCCCCGGGCTCGTCCGGGTCTCCCTCGTCCGTGTCCCCGGGCTCGTCGGTGTCGCCGGGCGCCTCGTCGTCATGCAGGGCGGAGACGATCCAGCCGACGCTGTCCTCGCGCTCGTAGCGGTCGGCGAACGGGGTCATCCAGGCCTCCCCCGCGTCCGTGCCGGCCAGCGCCCTCAGGGTGGCGGCGGTCCCGGGGCTCGCGACGAGCAGATCCAGGTGCGACAGGTCGGCCACGTGCAGGTCGTGCACGACGGCGCCGCGGGCGGTCAGCGCCTCCGTCCGGGTCGCGCTGCCGACAAAGACGACGCCGTCGCTGGGCCCCGTGATCTCGCCCAGGATGAGGTCGCCCGTCGCGAGCCCCGCCACCTCGCCCTCGGTGAGGCCGCTCGCCAGCAGGCCGTCCCCGACCAGCGCGCCCACGAACGCCCCCCACGCGTCGACCGCGCCGCCGACCAGGTCGCCCCAGGCCGCGCCCCAGACGGCGTCGACCCACTCGATGCCGTTGCTCATCACGGGGTTGTCCCCGGCCAGCACGTACAGCTCCACGTCCGGGTCCGCGCCGCGCTCGCGCAGGGTCGCGATCAGGCCGCCACCGTCCTCGATGGCGGCGTCGATGCCGGCGCTGTAGCTGACGTAGCCGTAGCCACCCTCGTAGGTGGTCCACCCGTCCTGCTGGGCCGCATACGCGCCGAGCACGGGCAGGGTGACGGGCAGCGGATGGGGCTGGCGGGCCAGGACCTGGCGCTGACCGGGGAAGAGGTCGCGCCCGTCGGAGAGCAAGTCCTGATCGGCGAGCTCGTCGTAGACGAAGAGGTTGGCGGTCGACAGCGGATAGTGGCGCGACCAGCTGGAGGGCGAGATGGCAGAGTCCGCGTCCAACGCCGCGAAGTTGTTGTTGGACCACCGGTGCACGGTGTCGACCCCACCCAGGGGCACCCCGACGAACACGGCCCGGCGCACGTCCCCACGAAAGGACGTGCCCACCGCCTCGTACGCCTCCGACGGCCAGGACGTGCCCGGCGCGTTCGACACGTACACGGCAGCCGCGATGCCGCCCTTGCTGTGCGCGACCAGGTCGACCTGAGGCTCCCCCGTGATGACCGCGATCCGGGCGAGGGCGTCGGCGACCAGCTCCGCCTGCTTGAACACGTCGCCGTGCGGGTGGGCGAAGGTCAGGGCGAACACCGGGTGCCCGTCGGCCTCGAGGCTGCGGGCGAGGCGGGCGAAGGCACGGCTGGCGTTGTCCCCGGCGCCGGGAAGCAGGA
>CALATR010000167.1 GCA_937891875.1 uncultured Pseudomonadota bacterium
CATCGCCTTCACCGCCACCGCGCTCCCGCCGTTCCGCGCCGCCGCGGCCTGGGAGCGGCTCGCGGATGCAGTCGAGGCGGAAGATCCGGTTCCCTGCGTCTTTCTCGCCAATCTTGGTCCGCTCGCCGTGCACGCTGCCCGCGCGGGATTCGCCCGGGACCTGCTCCAGGCCGGAGGCTTCCGGGTGCGGGACGAGGGTGGGTTCGAGGACCCCGAGGCTGCCGCCACCACGTTTGGAACCACGGGCTGCCGGGTCGCCTGCATCTGCGGAACCGACAACGACTACGAGCGCGTCGTGCCCGGGCTCGCCCGCCAGCTGGCCGCCGCCGGCGCCGAGGCCGTCCTGGTCGCCGGTCGCTGGCCCGACGACCCCGGACCCTGGCGCGAGGCCGGCGTGACCGACGTCATCCACCTCGGGGCCGACGTGCTGTCCGTCCTGCGCCGGGTCGCCCGCGCGACCGGGGTCCCTGCTTCCGCCGTGGAGGTGTCCCGATGAGCCTTCCCGACCTCACCGAGCTCGACTACGACGCGCTTCCCGCCGTGGACGCCGCCCCGACCACCGGTCCTTCGACCCCGACGCCGGAGGGGGTCGACATCGCGCCCGCGTACGGGGCGTCCGACCTCGACGGCCTCGACTTCCTGGGCAGCATCCCGGGCGCGCCGCCCTTCCTGCGCGGCCCGTACGCCACCATGTACGCCTCGCGCCCGTGGACGGTCCGCCAGTATGCGGGATTCTCCACCGCCGAGGCCTCGAACGCCTTCTACCGGCGCAACCTGGCCGCGGGTCAGAAGGGCCTGTCCATCGCCTTCGATCTCGCGACCCACCGCGGCTACGACTCCGACCACCCGCGGGTCACCGGCGACGTCGGCATGGCGGGGGTCGCCATCGACTCCATCGCCGACATGCGGATCCTGTTCGACGGCATCCCGCTGGACAAGATGAGCGTGTCGATGACCATGAACGGCGCGGTGTTGCCGATCATGGCGCTCTACATCGTCGCGGCAGAGGAGCAGGGGGTCGCGCCGGAGCAGCTCTCGGGCACGATCCAGAACGACATCCTCAAGGAGTACCTGGTCCGCAACACCTACATCTACCCGCCTGCGCCATCCATGAGGATCATCGCCGATATCTTCGCCTACACGGCCGAGCGCATGCCGCGGTTCAACAGCATCAGCGTCAGCGGCTACCACATGCAGGAGGCGGGAGCGACGGCGGACCTGGAGCTGGCCTACACCCTCGCCGACGGGCTGCAGTACGTGCGCACCGGCATGGACGCCGGCCTGGACATCGACCGCTTCGCCCCGCGGATCAGCTTCTTCTTCGCCATGGGCATGGACGTGTTCATGGAGGTGGCGAAGCTGCGGGCGGCCCGCCTGCTGTGGGCGCGGCTGCTGGCCCCGTTCGAGCCGAAGAACCCGAAGTCCCTGTCCCTGCGGACCCACTGCCAGACCTCGGGCTGGTCGCTCACCGCCCAGGACGTCTTCAACAACGTCGGGCGCACCGCGCTGGAGGCCCTGGCGGCGACGCTGGGCGGCACCCAGTCCCTGCACACGAACTCGCTCGACGAGGCGCTGGCCCTGCCGACCGACTTCTCGGCGCGGATCGCGCGCAACACCCAGCTCCACCTGCAGGAGGAGACCGGGATCACCGGCGTCATCGACCCCTTCGGCGGCAGCTTCCACGTCGAGCGGCTCACCGCGGATCTCGCCGAGCGCGCCTGGGAGCACATCGAGGAGGTCGAGGCCTTGGGCGGCATGGCCAAGGCCATCGAGAGCGGGCTTCCGAAGCTCCGGATCGAGGAATCTGCGGCCCGGGCCCAGGCGCGGATCGACAGCGGTCAGCGCACCATCCTGGGCGTCAACAAGCTCGCTCCCAAGGACAAGGACGACATCCCCATCCTCGCGGTCGACAACGCCGCGGTGCGGGCCGCCCAGGTGGCGCGGCTGCAGGCGCTGCGCGCCGAGCGGGACGACGCCGCCGTGCAGTCCGCGCTCGACGCGCTCACTGCCTGCGCCGCATCGGGTGAGGGCAACCTGCTGGACCTGTCGGTGAAGGCTGCGCGGGCCAAGGCCACGGTCGGCGAGATCAGCCTGGCGATGGAGAAGGTCTTCGGCCGGCACCAGGCCAACATCCAGACCGTCAGCGGCGTGTACCGCGGGGAGGGCGGCGTGAGCGACGAGCAGGCCTCGGACATCGAGGGGCGCATCGCCCGCTTCGTCGAGCTGGACGGCCGGCGGCCGCGGATCCTGGTCGCGAAGATGGGCCAGGACGGCCACGATCGCGGGCAGAAGGTGATCGCGACCGCCTTCGCGGACCTCGGCTTCGACGTGGACGTGGGACCGCTCTTCCAGACGCCGGAGGAGACCGCCCGCCAGGCCGTCGAGAACGACGTGCACGTGGTCGGGGTCAGCTCGCTGGCCGCCGGGCACCTGACCCTGGTGCCGGCGCTGCGGGATGCGCTGGCCGCCGAGGGGCGCGACGACATCCTGATCGTCGTGGGGGGCGTGGTGCCGCCGGACGACGTGCCGCGCCTGCACGAGCTGGGAGCGGCGGCGGTGTACGGACCCGGTACGATCATCGCCGATGCTTCGGTCGACCTCCTCGATCGCCTGATGGAATCCCTGTCTGGGACGGCTTCGTAGGCAGGATCGCAGGGGGTACCGGAAGAACGGGTCGCCCCCTCAAGTGCGCGATCCCACGCGCCGATGAGGCAGGCACGCGTGGGAGCGCCCGATGGCCAAGGTACGAGATGAGGACGGTGGTCAACACTGTCCCGACGGAGAGCTGCTGCAGACGTTGATGGAGCGCAGCGGCACCCTGCTGGCGATCGTCGGCTCGGACCTGAGGTTCACCTGCGTGAATCCCCGCTGGACCGAGGTGCTGGGCTGGTCGGTCGAGGAGATGTGCGGCAAGCCCTTCCTGGACTTCGTGCACCCGGCGGATCGCGACGCGACCCTCGCCGAGGTGGCCCGCGCGGGCGGAGGTGCGTCCGTGGGCTTCGAGAACCGCTACCGAGGCAAGGACG
>CALATR010000168.1 GCA_937891875.1 uncultured Pseudomonadota bacterium
CAGGCGATCGCCATCCGCACCATGGTGTTCGCGGACGGGCAGGTGAGCTTTCAGGCGGGGGCGGGCATCGTCGCCGACAGCGTGGCTCACCGGGAGCACGACGAGTGCCTGCACAAGGGTGCCGCCCTGCGCGCGGCGCTCCAGCTGGCGGCGGGAGGTCTCGCATGAGCCCGCGGGTCCTGCTGGTCGACAACTACGACAGCTTCACCTTCAACCTGGTGCAGGCGTTCGCGGTGCTGGGCGCCGACGTGCGGGTCGTCCGCAACGACGCGGTCGAGCCGGAACAGGTCGACGAGGCCACCCACGTGGTCGTCAGTCCGGGCCCGGGCAGCCCGTCGGAGGCGGGTCGCAGCGCCCGGGTCATCGAGGCCGCCCTGGGTCGGGTGCCGGTGCTGGGCGTGTGCCTCGGCCACCAGTGCCTGGTCGAGGTGTTCGGGGGCACCATCCGCCGGGCTGGCACCCTCATGCACGGCAAGGCCAGCCGGGTGCACCACGACCGCCGCGGCCTGCTCGCCAGCCTGCCCAGCCCGTTCGAGGCCGGTCGCTATCACAGCCTGGTCGCCGATGACCCCCTCCCGGACGGACTCGAGCTGTGCGGGTGGACCTCGGACGGGGAGGTGCAGGCGGTCCGCGCCCGCGACGTCGACGCGCTCGGGGTGCAGTTCCACCCGGAGAGCGTGCTCACCCCCCGGGGTCCGGCCCTGCTGGGGGCGTTCCTGGCCCAGGGAGGTGCGCGATGAACGCGGTCCTGGAGACGGTGCTCACCGGTGGATGCCTGGACGCGCACGCGACCGCCGGACTGGTGCACGGACTGGCCGAGGATGCCGTCGAGCCCGCCCTGGCCGGCGCCCTGCTCGCCGCCCTGCGCATGCGCGGCGAGACCCCCGACGAGCTGCTGGGCCTGGCGCTGGCCCTGCGCGAGCGGGCGATCGGGGTGCCCGTTCCGGACGACGGTCCGCCGCTGGTCGACACCGCCGGCACCGGGGGCGACGGGGCGCACTCGCTCAACCTGTCGACCGCCGGGGCGCTGGTCGCGGCGGCGGCGGGGGCGCGGGTGGTCAAGCACGGCAACCGCGCGGTGAGCAGCCGCTCGGGGAGCGCGGACGTGCTGGAGGCGGCCGGCCTGGACCTGCCCGGCTCGCCGGACGCGGCGGTGCGTCAGCTGGAAGAGACCGGGTTCACCTTCCTCTTTGCGCCAGACCACCACCCGGCCATGGCGCGGATCGCGCCGGTCCGCAGGGCGCTCGGAGTCAAGACCGCCTTCAACCTGCTGGGTCCGCTGGTGAACCCCGCCCGCCCGCCGTTCCAGGTGGTGGGCGTGGCTCGCGAGCACGACGGCGAGCGCCTGGCGCACGTGCTCTCCGCCCTGGGAATCGAGCGAGCCTTTGTCGTGCACGGCGCCCTGGGCTGGGACGAGGCGACCACGGTGGGCCCCTTCCTGCGCTGGGACGTGCGTCCGGGGTCGGTGGAGCGCGTGTCGATCGATCCGACCGATCTGGACTTGCCTCCCGCCGATCCGGCCGAGCTGCGCGGGGGAGACGCCCACGCGAACGCCGCCCGGCTGCTGGCCGTGGTCCGCGGCGAGGAGCGCGGCGCCCACCGGGACACCGTGCTGCTGGGCGCGGGGCTGGCGCTGGAGGTGTGTGGGCTGGCCGAGGACACCGCGGCCGGGATTCAACGCGCCCGGGACGCCCTCGACGCGGGTGCGGGCGCGAGCCTGCTGACCGCGCTGGGGGTGGGCCGTGCATGAGCGCCTGGCTGCCTTCGCCCGCGGGTCCGCCGAGCGCGCCCGGGACCTGTTCTCCACCGCCGAGCTGCGCCGACGCCTGGTCGACGCGCCACCGGTCCGGCCCCTCGACCCCGGCCCGTTCGGACTCATCGCCGAGGTGAAGTTCAGGGCACCCTCGGCCGGCGCCCTGGCCACCGGGAGCAGCGCGGCCGCGGTGAGCCAGGCGTCTGCCTACGTCCGCGGCGGCGCCTGCGCGGTGAGCGTGCTGACCGAGCCCCACTGGTTCGGCGGCTCGGACGCCTATCTTCAAGCGGTAGCCCGCGAGGTCGATCGCCCGGTGCTGCGCAAGGACTTCCTGGTCGACCCCCGCCAGGTGCTCCAGGCCCGGCTCCTCGGCGCGTCCGGGGTGCTGCTCATCGCCCGCATGCTCCCCGACCTGCGCCCCTTCCTGGACGCCTGCGCCGAGGCCGGCCTGTTCGCCCTCGTCGAGGCCTTCGGGGAGGCCGACCTGGCCCGCCTGCAGGCCCTGCCCGACAGCGGCGCCCGCGTGCTGTACGGCCTCAACGCCCGCGATCTCTCCACCCTGGAGGTGAGCCTCGACCGCATGGTCGACCTGGCCCCCCGGGTGCCCGTGCCCGCCGTCGCCGAGAGCGGCCTCGACGGCCCCGCCGACGCCGCCCGCGTCGCCCGCGCCGGCTACGGCCTGGCCCTGGTCGGCTCGGCCCTCATGCGCGAGGGCGACCCACAAGCCAGTGTAAACGCCATGATCCGCGCCGGTCGCCGCGCCCGTGGTCCCGCCGAGGTCCTGCTCGGCCGCCCGGTCATCAAGATCTGCGGGCTCACCGACGAGGCCGCGGTGGACGCTGCCGTCGACGCCGGTGCCACCGCCGTCGGCTTCGTGCTGTGCCCGTCGGCGCGCCAGGTCTCCCCGGATCGCGCCCGTGCGCTCGCCGCCCGGGTCCCCCGGG
>CALATR010000169.1 GCA_937891875.1 uncultured Pseudomonadota bacterium
AGCGCCGGCACCGACCTGGTCGACGGTCGGCCCGTCGTGCGCGTCGAGGTCCACCTCCTCCAGCGCGAGGCTGGCCGCTCCGGAGCGAAGCGTCGCAAGCTGGACCAGGTCCTTGACCGGTCCGGCGGGGGCGAGCCCTGGGAGGGCCACAAGGTCAACCTGGGCGACGGCTGGCAGGCCCTGCATGGGCAGCCCGGAGAGCCGCTGCGCGAGAGCCAGGCGCGCGAGTGGGCCGCTCTGGCCCTCGCCAAGCAGGCGGTCGGCGAAGAGGCCGCGATCCGCTCCTCGAGCTTCGGCCTGGGCCAGCTGCTGGGCCGCCACCACAAGGCGCTCGGCTACAGGACCGCCGCCGCCATGCTCGAGGACGCCGAGCGTGGCGAGACCGCGCAGATCGACCAGATGCTCCGCTTCATCGAGGTCGACCGAGCGGGCGCGATGCTCCGCGCCCTGCAGGCCGGCGAGCTGCTGCAGTTCGCCATCTACTACAACGGCGCCGGCCAGGCGCAGCGCTACGCGACCAAGATCGCCCGTGCCGCCGGCGTCGGGATCTCCCCGTCGGGCCAGGTGGTGTGAGGTGGCGCGGCTGACCGACACCGAAGCGGCCCTGGTCGACGCCCTGCGTGGCGTCCGGGAGGACGTGCGCGACGGCTTCGCCGAGGTGCGTGCGGAGATCCGGACCCAGGGACGCTGGATGCTGTTCGCGGTGGTCGGCCTGGCGGGGATCGCGACCGTCGTCCCGGCCGGGCTGGTCGGGTTCGGCCTGGCGCTGCAGGTGCCGGGCCTGGTCACCGTGCGCTCCACCCAGGTCGACGTCGACGTGCCGATCACCGTCCCGGACGTGGTCGACACCGACGGCGCGGACGCCGAGCCCGATGCTCGAGCGTGGCGGGCGGACCAGTGATCCGCCGCACCGCCGGCCTGCGCGACGTGCTCCGCGCCGTCGACGGCGTGCTCGACGCCGTGGATCGCTTCGATCCGGGGTCCCTGCTCGACGGCCTCGAGGAGCTCGGGCTCGACGACCTCGACCTCGGCCTCGGTCCTGGCCTGGGCGGCAGCTCTGGACCAGGTCGCCGGCGATCGCCGCAGGACGCGCAGCGGCGTCGGGCCGATCCCTTCGATGACCACGGCATCCCGCTGCCCCGCGCCGCAGCGCTCCGCGAGTTGGGCTTCGCCGTGCACGACCGACCCACCCCCGACGAGCTCCGCGCCGCGTTCCGACGCCGAGCTCGGCTCACCCACCCCGACAACGGGGGCAACGCCGAGGACTTCCGTCGCGTGTGTCGCGCGCGGGATCGGCTTGCTGAAGATCTCCAGGAGAACGCATGTTGAAGCTGCTCTTCCAGTGGAACAAGGCCCGCCGCGCCCTGCGCGGCCTCGGTCCGTCCGTCATCCGCGCCGCGATCTCCGACATCGCCGCGGCCACCGACAAGGACAGCCCCGGCGGTCGCAAGATCACCGAGGCCGAGGCACTGCACCTGATCGCGCACATCGTGGGCGAGGCCCTGGGCCTGCCCGGCGAGCAGCAGGCGCGGCTGCAGGCCGCCGCCGTGCTCGCCGCCAACCTGTTCGACCACCTCGAGGCGCCGGCGGCGGAGCTGGCCCAGGGGATGCGCCTCGACAGCCCCGGCGGTCGCAAGCTGACCCGCGACGAGCTCCGCCTCATCGTGGCGGCCCTCGTCGAGGGAGAGCGCCAGGGCGACGAGGACGACGACCAGGAGGACGAGGACCCCGACGACGAGCTCCCGCCCGAGCCCGACCCGATCCTCACGTCCGCGGCGATCGCCGCAGCAGGAGCGATCGCCGGCGCCTCGCCGACGCTGGTCCCCGACGAGCCGGACGACGCTCCGTCGCCGGAGGTCGAAGACGGCGCGGACGCTGCCTGACACGCCGTTTCCGGTTTCGGCCGAAGTCCGGAGACTGGCTACAGCACGGGCTCGCCGTTCTCCATCGCGGCAATCCGCTGGCTCGTCTTCTCGTCGTCTTTCCACGGCGTGATGTTGACGAACCGCTGGTAGGGCTCGTACCAGAACGCACAGCAGATCTTCGGCAGCCCGGCCGCACGGACCTTGCGGAGCGACTCGTAGATGTCGCGCGCCGACGCCGAGCTCGCGGACGGA
>CALATR010000170.1 GCA_937891875.1 uncultured Pseudomonadota bacterium
AGACAGCACGAAACACTGCAACAATGAGGTCCATCATGGACACTTTGACCGATACCGAGACCATCCCGATCAACATCAAGCTCGACTTCTACCGTGACGACGAGACCTGGGATCCCGAGGACAACACCACCGACCTGCACGGCAACGCCAGTGGCACCTGGCTCGGAGTGCCGTTGACCGGCTCCAAGGTCGCTGACGCCCTGTACGATGCCGTTCCGGACGACATCCGCTGCCTCATCGCTGGCAACGGCTGGGACGACTGCGGTAACCCCGCCTGCACGCACATCCTCCAGGCGATGACGCCCGAGTCCGCCGACGACATGATCGAGCGGTTCAACGACACGGTCATCCAGGTCGAGATCCCCATGGATGCCGCCTGGATCAGCGTTCCCGGCTACCGCATGAACTGGCGGCTTGAGCCCGAGCGCACGTTCGTCCGGCTGGACGGTGCCACCGCGTTCTCGGAGTCCGACTCCGGTGAAGACCTGGAGCCGACCCAGGACACGCCGCAGGGCGGGTGGCGTGATGATGAGGTCCACTGGCACGCCATCGTCGCTGTGGGCACTGATCCGGCTCTCGCGGCCAGCCCCCGTCGGCTCTACAAGCTGCTGCGTGAGCGGATGGTCGGGGTGACCACGGACCGCATCAAGTCGACCCTGTACCGGTGCGGATGGTCCTTCGAGGGCGGTACCTGGATGCCCCGTCGCCGCTGATCCTCCCCTTCAGTCCACGGACCGGGAATCCCGGCCTGGAGAGCTGATGACTCTCCCGTGGGCGCACGCTCGGTTTCCCGAGCACAAGGAGGACAGGTGAACATCTATCGGTTGGAGAAGGCACTCCGGGCTCGCGGCGACGTGAATACGCTCGTGGAGCAATGGCCTGGGTTCAGCATCTTCTTCGTGGAAGGTGTGCCGTATGCGGTTGTCGTCGGGGAGGCCGAGATCACGTTCCGTCGTCCGCCCACGCGACCGGGCTGGGGCTGGGACTTCAACCTGGGCCCGACGATTGCGACCTTGCCCAGGAGCCACCGCTACATCCAGGATATCGCCGACTTCATCACTCGGGCCGACGGTCTTCGGGCAGCCATCGAGGAAGCGGCTGCGGCACCCTCGATGTCCAAGCACGAGCGTGAGGGCCTCCGGGCGATTCTGGACGCGGTCGATGACGTGATGGAGCTGCCGTGTCGGAGTCGGTGACCGAACACAGGCTCTCGACCTTGGAAGCGTGCCTGGAGACGCTGTGTAGCGGTCTTGAGGCTGTCGGCAGAGCTGTGGAGGGTCCAGCCCGGCCCGAGTGGTTGACCACGCCCGAAGCCGCTCACGTCCTCCAGGTGGACCGCAGCGTCCTCGACCGGCTCGCACCCCGTGCGGTCGAGGTGAGCCCGGAGGGCGCGGTCAGAGTGGGCCAGGGGAGCGAGAGGAAGACCTACCGCTGGCACCGAGACCTTCTTCCGCTGACTCTGAAGAAGGCCAGAGGTCCGGACCCAGAACCAGCAAGGCCGACACCCCGAAGAAGGGCACCGGCCAAGAGGAGGAAGGGGTCGAAGCTCAGGTCTCTTGTCGACTGACCTCGACCTCGGGAATGGCTTCGAGGGCCTGGACCATCTTGTTCCAGTAGGGAGAAGCTTCCGGGTTGCCCATCGCCACGTAGGAGTCGTGGTCTCCAGCAGTGGACTGCCCGACCATCAGCGTGGCCAGCTCGTAGGAGGCTGCCCCCGCGATGGTCGACTTCCATCGGGCTCTGATGGCGTTCGTGCCACGCTTGTTGGTCCTGTCACCGGCATCGGCCCACTTCTCGGGGTCGATGCCCGCCCGCTCCCAGGCTCCCGCCGTGTGGGTCCTCTTCTTGGTCCGGTAGTCGACCTTGTCGTTGCCCCCGAGGACTTCAGCCACTTCGGAGCCCTTGATCTGGATGACCTGGCCCTTCCGCTTGCCCTTCGTCGCGACCCTGAAGAAGAGCAGGTCCTCATCCCGGGACCAGGTCTCCAGGATGGACACGAGACCCGGGTGAAGAGGGACGACTCGGTCCCGGCTCTGACCCTTGGCCCCCTTCTTGTTCGAGCGGATGGTCAGCCATCCGCGTTCCAGGTCGAGGTCCTGCCACCGGAGACCCACGACCTGGGAGATGCGCAGTCCGGTGTACCGCTGCACGAGGACGATCCTCCGGTAGACCTCCCACTGCGGACGGTAGCCGTAGCCAGCTCCCCGGCCGGGGATGGTCCCTTCAGGGGAGAGGGCGAGAAGGACCGCATCGATGTCTTCCCAGGTCGGGGTGTCCACGGCTGCCGGGGCAGGACGGTGCTGGATCTCAGCATCCTTCCCCGTGAGCCGGGTCGGTTCTTGGACCCCCGGGTAGGTCTTCCTGTTGTTCCAGGCCCACGTCCACCACTGTTCCACCGTGCCGATGTACCGGCTGACGCTCTTGATCCCCTGTGCATCGAGGTGATCGGCGTAGTCTCGAAGAAGTTCAACATCGAGCCTGTCGAGGGTCGTGTCCTCCCCGACGTGGTCCATGAACTTCTGGAGGACCGAAGCCCGATACTTTTGGGTGGCCTTCGGTCGCCGCTTCGAAGCGATGATGTACCCCTCGACCGCAGACCCGATGGTGGACACTGCGGTCATCCGCTTGTCCTCCCACCGGTCCCCGACGGCTGCGGCTGTCTCGATCTCCCTCGCCAGGGCATCGGCTGCCTTCTTCGAGGGGGCCTTCCGCCGTCTGGTCGACCACTTCTTCTTCGTGCTGCCATCGGGGTTCTGGATGACCTTGGGCTCCCGCCACAAGACTTCCCAGTGGCCCCGGTCCTCTCTCCACTTCACGCTAGCCATCATCAGACCCCATGTTGCCCAGGTGTTGCCCAAGGTGTGTTGCCCAAGTTCTTCAGGGCCGTCCTTGACGCACGAGTAGGCTCACACCTGGGACTCATCCCGGCAACACGGGTTCGAATCCCGTTGGGGTCACCACCTGCCGTTCGAATCGATGAGACCCGAGGATGTCACGTCCTCGGGTCTCTGTCGTTTGGGGCGCAGTCGGGGGCTCTCGGGGGGAGTTTCCTGCCCATTTCCTGCCCGGGCGAGGTTGGGCAGGAGGGCAAGGATGGCGTGGGGGACGGGGTTGCGGGGCGGAGTCCTGCCCGACGGTCTGGGCAGGATGATGGGCAGGATGGTCAGGACTCCTCACCCCTTTCGCCTTCACCGTCGGTGGCGCTGGCCGCGGCCACGGGGACGAGCTGCAGCCCGAGCATCATCACCTGGTCCGATGCCTCCAACTCCTCGCAGAAGCCGACCAGCTGGTCCTTGAAGCCGTCCACCATGGCGACCACCTCCTCCATGCGGCTCTGGGGGAAGCTGATCATCGCCAGACCAAACCTGCAGGAGCGGTGGGCGTCTGTCGTGGTCAGCAAGCGCTCCAGCTGGGTGCCGATCCGCTGATGGGCCCCACGATAGAGCGCGTCGACCACGTGGGTGGGGACCTCACGTGGGGTGAACAGGGACCCCGCAGCGCGGGCACGTCGCGGGTCCAGTAGGCCGACCTCGACCAAATCATCCAGTATGATCCGGGCCTCGGCAGCCGGTAGCGGCGGGTCCAGCTGCCGGCCGACCCAGGACGCATCGTGCACGTACGCGTCGAGGTGGGCGAGCTCCCACGTGGCGAGATGTTGCCAGGATGAGAGAAACCGGGCCTCGCATTGCGCATAGCGAGCCCGCGCCCTTGCCCGGGCGCCCTCCAGGCGCCGTGCCGTGGACGCCGACCGTTCCGACGGGGGGACCGTCAGGTGTCGAAGGACCTGCTCTTCGTCGGTTGGCAGGGCGAGTGCTCGGATCGTGTCCTCGAGGACGTCTCCTCGCAGCGGGCGCCTGCCGGAGAGGATGTGCGAGAACAGGCTGGTCTGCTTCGGTCTACCCGCGTCGCGGGCGAACATCCGCTGGGAGTACGTGTTGGGTCGGACGCCAAACGTACGCTTCTTCCATGTCATCCACGCATCGAGAAACGCGATGGGGTCTTCGAAGTCGGCCACTTGGGGTCGGAGCACAGCGAGCAACTCCAGGTCTGGGTGAAGCGGTCACAAGAGACGGCGCTCAGGGCTGCCGTGATGGACGGCCGTTTCGCGGCAAGGTCGAGTTGCCGTTGAGAGGATCTGCGTAGAAAGGAGCCTTTGGTGTGTGAACGCTCGATTTCGATCTGGCGTGAGGAGCTTCGTGCTGGGCAGCGCCCCGGCTTCTCGGAGCTCACATGTCTCGATTCCTGCTTGCGTCCTTCCTCTTCGCCTCGACCCTCCCGGCGGCGGCCGGCGTATCGGTTGGTCACCCCGTTCCCACCGTGCTCGCCGCCGCGAACGGGCTGACCTTCTCGGAGGCCACGTTGTCTGTGTCCCAGGTCGACGTGGAAACCTGCTCCGGACAGTCGGATGCGCTGATTGCGAGCCAGACGGCCGATCCCGTGGAGGGCGACCACCTCGACCTTCCGGAGGGCTCGCACTGCGACATGGTGCTCGTGCTGGACGGGACGCTCTCCATCGCAGGGTCCGGGCCGGGTGGCACCTTCGAGCTCCTGCTCGACGTCGACGCCCTTGACGTGGATCTGCCCCAGACTCCGACGGTGATCTCGTCGTCGAGCGGATGGACGCTGCGGGTCGGGCAGGCCGACTGGACGAGCGCCTCGGAGCTGGGACTTTCTGGCGGGAACCACGTCGTCGTCGACACGAGTCATCCGCTGCACGACTCGTTGGTTCAGCGCCTGCAGGCGAGCACGTCGCTGGAGTAGGGTCCGCGTCACGGCTGGCATCGGGGATCGCCAGGCGGGAGCAGCATGGAGTCGCCCTGCGGGAATGGGGCCATCTCGACAGCGCGGCTCCCGTCTGCACAGATCCGCCACGCTGTGCGTCGCGGTGCCTCGAGGAGCAGGCCGTCGACCTCCGCCTCGTTGGGGAGCCTCATGACTCGGATGCTCGACCGGTCCTCTGGCTGCATGGCGACCAGCCGGCCGTCCGGGCTCACGGCGGGGCTGAGTTCGAGCCCCATCGGGAGGGTCATCAGCAGATCGCCGCTTCGGGCGTCGACGAGGGCGAGCTTGCTGGGCGCGCCGAAGCCGACGACCAGCAGGGCGCCGTCCGCCGAGAAGGAGAGGCTGGTGCCGGTGCTCCCGTGGAACTCAGGCAGCGACCGGCCGCTGACGAAGGAGGGTATGGACCG
>CALATR010000171.1 GCA_937891875.1 uncultured Pseudomonadota bacterium
CCGACCGCGCGGCCCGACACCGGAAGGGCGCCCGCGGTGCAGACCACCCGCGTGCCCACCGCCCCGCGCGCCCAGGGTGTGCCTCGGCCGGCGAAGCCCGACCTGCCGCTGTTCCAGGTGGACGCCGGCTACCGCCTGGTCTGGTTCGGATCGCCCTACGCCCCCACCGGCGGCGGCCTCGGCGGCAGGCCCCAGTTCCTGCACGCCAACGGCAACGTGCTGCTCGACAAGAACTTCATGACCGGCCTCTCCGTCGACATGCCGATCAACGCCCGGCCGGGGTTCTACCCCTTCGTGCTCGAGGCCCGGGTCGGCTGGTGGGAGAACGTGTTCGGTGCGCCCGGGAACCGCGGCCCCTTCGGCAAGCTCACCGGCATGAAGTCCACCTACTTCGGCCTTCGCTGGGTCCACGACCACTACCGGGGCGAGGGCGGGGAGTGGGCCGGCAAGACCGACACCGGCGGGCTCATCTTTGGCTACGCCTACGCAGCTCCGTTCGGCGAGCTCACCGCCATCACCGACACCACGTTCACGCTCTACCTGATCAACTGGGATCGAAGCGCATTCCCGCTGGGTCTGCTCAACCAGCGCATCGCGGTCGGCTTCGACCCGGTGTTCCTGGACCTGCGCTTCCGCATGGACCCGGGCACCGGAAGCGAGCTTTCCCTGGGAGTCTCCTTCCAGACCCTCCTCGGGGTCTCCGAGAAGAAGCGCAAGTCGGGTAGCTGATCCCCCGGGGAGCGCGGAAGGGCATCAGGTCACCCCGGCACGCCCACGCCCACGTGCTAGGCACCCCTCCGACCTCGGAGGCGCGATGAGCGAGCAACGCTGGATCCGGAGCTTCGACGACCAGGCCGTCGAAGGCGGCGCGAAGGACGCAGCACTGCTGGGCGGCAAGGGCGCCGGCCTGTTCGAGATGCGCGGCCTCGGCCTGCCCGTGCCTCCCGGCTTCACCCTGACCACCGAGGCGTGCGCCTGGTTCTTCAACCACGATCAGGCCTGGCCCGACGGCCTCGAGGACGAGCTCAACGCGGCGGTCAACCGCCTCGAGGCGCAGACCCACCGCCGCTTCGGCGACGCGAGCGATCCGCTCCTGGTGGCCGTGCGCTCCGGGGCCGCCGCGTCCATGCCCGGCATGATGGACACCGTGCTCGACCTCGGCCTGAACGACGTCACCGTGCGGGCCCTCGCCGCCCTGCCCGGCGTGTCCGACCGCGCTGCCCAGGAGCGCTTCGCCTGGGACAGCTACCGCCGCTTCGTGCAGATGTTCGGCGACGTCGTGCTGGGCGTGCACTACACCCGCTTCGCCCGCGCCCAGGACGCGCTGCTGGGCGAGACCCCCATCGAGCAGGCCGACGCCAGCCAGCTCGAGGCCCTGGTCGCGGCGTTCCAGGACGTCATCCGCACCGCGGGCCACGCGTTTCCCCAGGAGCCACGCAAGCAGCTGCGCCTGGCCATCGACGGGGTCTTCCGCAGCTACAACAGCCACCGCGCCCGCTACTACCGCAAGTCCAACGGCATCCCCGACAGCGCGGGCACCGCGGTCACCGTGCAGGCCATGGCGTTTGGCAACCGGGACGCCCGGTCGGGTGCTGGCATCGCGTTCACCCGCAACCCCAAGAACGGCGGTCCCGGCCCCTTCGGCGAGTGGCAGCCCCGCGCCCAGGGCGAGGACGTGGCCGGCGGCCGCTCCCAGCCCCAGGACCTGTCCGCACTGGCCGAGGCCATGCCCGAGGTCGCCGCCCAGCTGCGGGAGATCGGCGCCCGGCTCGAGACCCACTACGGCGACGTGCAGGAGATCGAGTTCACGGTGGAGCAGGGGAGCTTGTGGCTCCTGCAGGTGCGCCGGGCGGATCGCAGCGCCCAGGCCGCGGTGCGCATCGTGGTCGATCTCGTCGAGGAGGGCGTCATCGACGAGGTGGCCGCCCTGCGCCGCATCGCGCCGACGGACCTCGAGCGCATGATGCGACCCATGATCGCGCCCGACGCCCGGCGGCGGGTCCTCGCGACCGGCCTCGACGCCAGCCCCGGCGCGGCTGGCGGACGGGTCGTCTTCCACGCCGCCGACTGCCAGGCCTTCCTCGACCGCGGCGAGCCGACCGTGCTGGTCCGCAACGACACGTCCCCCGAGGACATCCAGGGCATGACCATCGCCCGGGGCGTGCTGACCGCGCGCGGGGGCCAGACCAGCCACGCCGCGGTCGTCGCCCGGAGCATGGGCAAGCCCGCCGTGGTCGGCTGCACCGAGATCCAGGTCGACTACAGCCGGCAGGTCTTCTACGCGGGCGACAGCGTCATCCGCCGGGGGGACTGGATCACCATCGACGGCTCCACCGGCGAGGTCCTCGAGGGCCAGGTGCCGATGATCGAGCCCGACACCGACGAGGGCGCGCTCGCCACCCTGCTGGGCTGGGCCGACGCGCGCGCTCGCCTGCGTGTCCGGGCAAACGCCGACAATGCGCCGGATGCTCGCCGGGCTCGCAGCCTGGGTGCGGTCGGCATCGGCCTGTGCCGCACCGAGCACATGTTCTTCCAGCCCGACGCCCTGCGGGCCATCCGCAAGATGATCCTCGCGGACGACCCCTGGGCCCGCCAGCGCGCGCTCAACGACATCCTGCCCATGCAGCGCACGATGTTCGTCGACATCTTCCGCGAGATGGACGGACTGCCCGTCACCATCCGCCTGCTCGACCCGCCCCTGCACGAGTTCCTCCCCACCCGCGAGGAGGACATCAGCGACGTGGCCGAGGAGCTCGGCGTGCGCGTCGACGCCCTGCAGGCCCGCCTCGATCGCCTGACCGAGACCAACCCCATGCTCGGCCACCGCGGCGTGCGCCTCGGGATCAGCACCCCGACCGTCTACCGGACCCAGACCCGCGCCCTGTTCGAGGCCGCCTGCGAGGCCGTCCGCCAGGGCATCGACGTGCAGCCCGAGATCCTGGTCCCCCTGGTCGCGCTCCCCAGCGAGCTGGCCCGGGTCCGCGATCTCGTGGTCGAGGTCGCCGAGGAGGTCCTCGCCGAGCACGGCGTCCGCCTCGACTACATGGTCGGCACCATGATCGAGGTCCCCCGCGCCTGCACCCAGGCCCAGCGCGTGGCCGCCCACGCCGACTTCTTCAGCGTCGGCACCAACGACCTCACCCAGCTGGTCTACGGCTTCTCCCGCGACGACATGAACACCTTCCTGCCCACGTACAAGCGCGAGGGCATCCTGCAGACCGATCCCCTGGTCACCTTCGACATCGACGGCGTCGGAGAGCTCGTGCGCCTGGCGGTCGAGCGCGGACGGGAGGGGCGTCCCGGCCTCAAGGTCGGCGTGTGCGGGGAGCACGGTGGTGATCCCGTGGGCGTCGCCTTCTTCCACC
>CALATR010000172.1 GCA_937891875.1 uncultured Pseudomonadota bacterium
CTGCTTCTCGACCTTCTTCTTCGGCTTGTCGAGCTCCCACGGATCCTCGCCGTCGACCCGCTTCCACAGCTTCTCGCTGTTGCCGACCGGACGCCGCAGTCGCCGCTGCATCACGTCACGGCCGAACTTCTCGGCGCCACGCTGCTCCGTGTCCAGCTCGCCCGCGCGCAGCAGGTCCTTCGCCCGGACCATGTCCTTGGCGCGAAGCTCCTTGTTGTCCCCGGTGCCGCCCTCGTCGGGAGGCGTCTCGTCGTCTGCCATGCCAGCTCCGCACCGCAACCGGTTGCGTGGGAAGGGCCTCGATTGTAGGTGCAGCGCCCGACGGCGACCACGTCTCGCCGCATGGAGGCCCTCGTGCACGTCCTCGACGAGCTCTCGGAGCGCGGCTTCGTCAAGCAGACCACCGGGCTCGACGCCCTCCGCGCGGCGTGCGACGCCGGCCCCATCACGTTCTACGTGGGCGTCGATCCCACGGCGGACTCGATGCACATCGGCCACTCCATCCCGTTGATGGCGGCGGCGATCCTCCAGAAGCACGGTCACAAGCCGATCATCATCGCGGGAGGCGGCACGGCCATGATCGGCGACCCGTCCGGCAAGACCGAGATGCGCGAGCTGATCTCCCGGGAGCAGATCGACCACAACGTGGCAGGTCTCTCGGCGCAGATCCGCAAGCTGATCGACCTGGACAGCGGCAGCGGCACGCTGCTCAACAACGCCGACTGGATCCTGGACCTCGGCTACATCGAGTTCCTGCGCACCATCGGCCGGCACTTCTCGGTCAACCGCATGCTCGCGGCCGAGGCCTACAAGATCCGCCTCGAGAAGGGCCTGTCCTTCATCGAGTTCAACTACCAGCTGCTCCAGGCCTACGACTTCCTGGTCCTCAACCAGCGCCATGGCTGCACGCTGCAGATCGGCGGGGACGACCAGTGGGGCAACATCCTCGCCGGCACCGACCTGATCCGCCGGGTGCAGGGACACGAGACCGACGTGCATGGCCTGACGTTTCCGCTCATCACGACGGCCAGCGGCGCAAAGATGGGCAAGACCGCCGCGGGCGCGGTGTGGCTCGACGCCGAGCGCACGCCGGTGTTCGACTTCTACCAGTACTGGATCAACACCGATGATCGCGACGTGGGGCGGATGCTGCGCCTCTTCACGACCCTGGAGCTCGACCGCATCGCCGAGCTCGAGGCGCTGACCGGCCCGGCGATCAACGACGCCAAGGCGGAGCTCGCGTGGCAGGTCACCGCGCGGATCCACGGCAAGGACGCCGCCGATCAGGCCCGCGACGCCGCTCGCGCCATGGTGCGGGGCGACGCGACCGACGACCTCCCGACACACTCCGTTTCCTCGCTGGACGATCTCACCGTGGTCATCGCGATCGCGGACGCGGGACTGTGCAGAGCCGCGGGGAGGCCCGGCGGATGATCCAGGGAGGTGCTGTGAAGATCAACGGCGAGAAGGTCGACGAGGACGGGCCCTTCCTGGCCGAGTGGGTCGTGGACGGCGGCGCCGTGCTCCGGGTCGGCAAGAAGCGCGCCGCGCGGATCGTCGTCGGATGATCGGATCCAGCACGCCTCGGCAAGACCCAGGTGTGACCTGACACAGCCCTGACGAAGCCCGCTCGGCCCCGGTGCATCCTGCATGCAAGCTGACCTCGCGAGCCCGACACGGCTGCGGACGTGCGCCCACGTCGCGATCGTGCCAAACTGCGTTCTTATTGCGACTGTTCTCGCTTGCCCCTACGGGCCGTGACCCCCCTGGACTGGAGACCCCCATGCGCGCTCACTGGATGATGGTGGCCATGCTTCCGCTGGCCCTGGCTGGCTGCGACTCGGACGGCGATGGCCTGTCCAACTCCGAGGAGGCCGAGCTCGGCACCGACCCGGACAAGGTCGACACCGACGACGACGGCCTGTCCGACTTCACCGAGGTGGAGCAGGGCCTCGACCCGCTCGCCGCGGACACCGACCAGGACGGGTTCACCGATGGTGAGGAGTTCACCAAGGGCACCGACGGCACCGACCCGATGTCCTACGAGCGCACCACCGAGGGCGAGTGGCCGGACCTCTCCGGCTGGGCCGACACCGAGGGCTCGACCGGCTTCGCCATCGGCGACCAGCTGCAGAACATGAAGGGCGAGGACCAGTTCGGCAACGACGTCGAGCTGTACCAGTTCTGGGGCAACGTCATCCTCATCGACTTCAGCGCCGGCTGGTGCCCGCCCTGTCGGGCCGTCGCCGCCAACGCCGAGGAAGAGTACCGCAACCACGCCGACAAGGGCTTCCTCATCGTGCACATGATGACGGACGACAACTCCCGCGACGGCACCATCCAGGATCCCGAGTTCCTGGCCGAGTGGACGAACGACTTCAACCTGACCTTCCCGGTGGTCGACAGCCCCGACGCCCGCACCGTGCTGACCGGCCTCGGCCAGCAGGGGCTCTACACCGGCGGAATTCCGTTCATGATCCTGGTCGACCAGGACATGAAGATCGTGCAGGCCGAGACCGGCTCCGGCTCGGAGACCCGCCTGATCACGAAGGCCGAGGAACTGCTCGGCAACTGATCTCCTGCACGCCCGGGGGTTCGCCACCGGGCACGCTGAACCGAAGACGCCGGCCTCCTCACGGGGGTCGGCGTTCCTCGTTGCGGGGGTCGGCGACGGGACGTCATTGTTCACAGACGCCCGGTCGCCCACCCGGATACACGGCCGCGCGAGGAGGTCACCCGTGCGCTGGCTGCTGCTCCCCCTGATCGCCCTGTCCTGTGGCGGCATGGACGCCGACAACGACGGCCTGACCAACGCCGAGGAGAAGGAGCTGGGCACGAGCCCGTCCTACCCCGACACCGACCGCGACGGCCTGCTGGACGGGGAGGAGGTCAACGAGCACGGCACCGACCCCCTGGAGAAGGACACCGACCGGGACGGCTTCGAGGACGCCGAGGAGGTCGACGCCGGCAGCAACCCCACCGACCCCCTCGACTACCCCGACACCCGCTGGCCCGACGGCAGCGCCCGCATCCCCGAGGACGAGGCCCGCGCCTGGACCCTGGGCGAGCACGCCCCCAACTGGCGCGGCACCGACCAGCACGGCGACCGCCTCGACCTCGACCAGCTCTACGGCCACGTCATCGTCCTGCAGCTC
>CALATR010000173.1 GCA_937891875.1 uncultured Pseudomonadota bacterium
CCGCGGGACAGGCGGGCTTCTTCCTTCAGTCCCGCGGCCAGTCCCTGGACCTGGTCCGGACCCGCCACGACCTGCTGGCGGCCGCGGTCGGCGCCGTGCTGGGCGCCATCCCCCTGGACTGGCGCCGCGCCCGGGTCGACCGGGACGATCTCGATCGCTTCCTCTTCGAGCCCGACGATCTGGTCGTGCCGGTGGGGCCGGACGGGCTCGTCGCGAACCTGGCCAAGTACCTCGACGGCCAGCCCGTCATCGGCGTCAATCCCAGCCCGGAGCTGTCCGACGGCGTGCTCGCTCCCCACCCCCCCGAGGCGGTCGCCGACCTGCTGCACGCCACCTCGCGGGGGTCGGCCACCGTCCGCGAGCGCACCATGGTGCAGGCCTCCCTGGACGACGGTCAGCGCCTGCGCGCCCTCAACGAGATCTTCGTCGGACACACCTCCCACCAGTCCGCCCGCTACCGGATCCGGGTTGGCGACGAGGAGGAGCGGCAGTCGAGCAGCGGGGTCATCATCGCCACCGGCACGGGCTCGACCGGCTGGGCCCGCTCCATCCACCGCGAGCGACACTGCGCCTTCGACCTGCCCATTCCCCACGCGCCGGTCCTCTCGTTCTTCGTGCGTGAGGCCTGGCCGAGCGGCACCACCGGCACGACGCTGACCCACGGGCTGCTGCACGCCGGCCAGACCCTGACCCTGACGTCCGAGATGGACGGCAGCGGCCTCGTCTTCGGCGATGGCATCGAGTCCGACCGGCTCGACTTCACCTGGGGGTCGCAGCTGACCATCGCGGTCGCCGCCAGCAGCCTGGCGTGGGTCGCGGGGTAGCGGCGGGCCTCAGTTCCAGGTCGAGCGCATGTACTCGATGGGCTCGTCGCAGCCGACGGCCTCGTCCTGGGAGGACGCGGCGGCGTAGCAGCGCAGGCGAGCCGGGTAGTACTCGCCGAACGCCTCCTCGGAGCTCGCGAGCCAGCTCGGGCAGTCCTCGATGTGGACGTCGAGGTCGTCCTCGAGGTGGCGGCACACCTCCTCCTCGCTCGGCGGGGGCGTCGCGGTCACGGCGTCGACGACCCGCAGGATCAGCGGCGCGCCGAAGTACAGCACTGGCAGGAACACGGCGACCGCGGCCAGGCCGAGGAAGTAGTACTTGAACGAGATCTTCATGGGCGCACCTCTGCGGGGGTCGGGAGGCGGGGCCTAACGACGTTCGCGTCGGCATGGGCCCGCTCGGGACCAGGTGTCACTGCAGTGACCGACCTCGCCGCTGCGGACGCGGACCACGCCCGATCCCGCGATCCCCTCCCACCGTGTCGCCGACCGCAGCCCCCTGGGAATAGAGGGCGGGCCGGCCTGGGAGACGACGTGCCGCGGCCCCTCGACCTGATCGTGTTCGGAGCGACCGGCTTCACCGGACGTCGCGTGGCCGCCGAGCTGGCCCGGGTCGGCGGCGACCTGCGCTGGGCGGTCTGCGGTCGCCAGGCCAGCGCGGTGCAGGCCCTCACCGAGGCGCTCTCCCAGCAGCCCTGCCCGCCCCGCAGCGTCGTCGTCGATCTCCACGACGAGGCCGGCCTGGGCGACGCCTGTGCCCAGGCCCGGCTCGCGCTGTCCTGCGTCGGCCCCTTCGCCCGCCTGGGCGAGCCGGTGGTCCGCGCCTGTGTGCAGGCCGGGACCGACCTCATGGACATCGCCGGAGAACCGGCCTACATGCGGCGGATCCTCACGGATTGGGACGCGCCGGCACGGCAGGCCGGGGTCAGCGTGATCCACGCCTGCGGCTTCGACGCCATGGTCGCCGACCTGGGCTGGCTCCGGCTGACCCGCGCCGCCGAGGCCCGCGGGCACGAGATCACCACCGTGACGTCCTTCCTCGAGCTGCAGTCCGGCCCGCAGGGGGTGCGCTTCCACGCCACCACCCTCGATGCCCTGGTGCTGGGGCTCGCCGAGAAGACCGCGCCGCCCCCCGGTCCCGTGCCGCGCCGACCCGGCAACCTCGCCTTGCGCAAGATGCCCTTCCGCGACCCGACGCTGGGCCGCTGGTGCACCATGCTGCCCAGCGCCGATCCCGCCGTGGTCCGCATCTCCCAGGAGCGCCTCGCCGCGACGACCGGCCAGCCGCAGCCGCGCTACCTCGGCTACTTCGCCTTCGAGCGCCCGGGGAACATCGCCGCCAGCGCGGTGGCTGGCGGCGCCCTGCTGGGCCTGTCCAAGGCGCGCTGGGGCCGGCAGCTCATGGTGCGTCACCCGGCCTGGTTCACCCTCGGGCACGCCACCGACGCCGGTCCCACCGAGGACCAGCTCGCCCGGACCCGCTTCCGCATGACCCTGCGCGCCCATGTGCGCGGCCGGGAGGAACCGGTCGCCACCCACCGCATCGAGGGGCCCGAGCCCGGCTATGTCTCGACCCCGATCCTGCTCGCGTCCGCGGCGCTCGGCTGGCTCGAGACCCCGGACGGCGACCGCGCCCGCGGCGTGCACACCCCCGCGACGGCCCTGCCGCACCTGCCCATCCTGGCCGAAGCCCGCGACCACCGCTGCAGCCTGAGCCACCTGGAGTGACCGTGCCCGAACCGACCCCCCTCGAGCGCAACCTGCTCACCCAGATGGACGCGGGTCACGACCCGACCGGCAGCGAGCTCTTCCTGGCGATGATCGCGCGCGGCCCCCTGGACGTGGAGGCGTTCGCCGGGGCCATCCGCGACCTCCCGAGCCACAACGACGGCCTTCGAACCGGGTTTCGTCGCGATCTGCAGGGAGACTGGGAGCGCTTCGTCCTGCCCGAGGCGACCCTGCCGGTCGAGATCCTGGACCTGCGCGAGTGCGCCGATCCCACGGGCGAGGCCAACGAGGCGGTGCGCGCGTTCCGCCACCAGGGCATCGACGTCGGCTCCCCTCCCCTCGCTCGGGTGCTGCTGGTGCGGATCGGCGACGACGAGACCTGGTTCATCCGCCACGCCAGCCACGTCGCCCTCGACGGCTGGTCGGTGGTGCTGATCAACCAGGAGCTGACCGAGCGCTACGCCGCGCTGGTCGAGGGGCGCGCGCCCCGGCTGCCCCCGCGTCGCGATGGCGCCGACCTGGCCCGCGCCCTGCAGGACCCGCCCGCTCCCGCGTCCCTCGCCTACTGGCAGGAGCAGACCTTCGCCGGCGCCGAGCTGGCCACCGACCACCCCGTCGCACCCGGCTCGGGCACGCCGGCCGCCCACCTCACCGCGATGACGCCCCACCCGGTGAGCGCGGGCCTGGAGGCCGCCTGCAAGCGCCTCGGCGTGTCCATCCGCGCACCCCTGTGCCTGGCCTGGGCCCGCGCCCTCGCCCCCCTGTGCACCGCGGGAGAAGGCGGCCTGCACGTGGCCTTCGCCAACCGCAAGGACCCGGCCCGGCGCGGCACGGTCTGCTACCTCTCGGTCTCGGTGCCCCTGATGGTCCCGGTCGAGGACGACGAGACCACCGCGCAGCTGCAGGCGACGATGGCCCGGCTGCGCGCGCACCAGGATCACATCGACGCCCTGCCCGAGAAGCCGCGTTCACAGAGCATTGTCGACTACCATCACGTCGCCGACTACGCCGCCGGCCTGGACCTGCCCGGGGTGGCCTTCCATCCCCACGCAGCCCTGCCTGCCGACGTGCACCACATGTACGTGCACTACCGGGTCGAGCTGCACAGCGTGCGCATGTTCGGCACCCTGGTCCACCTGGTCCGCTACCGCCGCGACCTGTTCGACCCGCCGACCATCCAGGCGCTGATCGACCGGTTCGCCGCAGAGCTGGCCCGCATCGCCGAGGCCTGCGCGTGAGCCCGACCCGCACCATGGCCCAGCTGCCCAGCGCCCGGGGCGCGCCTGTCGTCGGCAACACCCTGCGCTGGCTGCGCCGCCCGCTGGACACGCCGGTCCAGGCCCACCGCACCCACGGCGACGTGTTCCGCTACGACATCTTCTTCCAGCGGCCGGTGGTCTTCGCCCACCCCGACGCCATCGGGCGCATCCTCACCGACCCCGACGGCGATCTCTCCACCGCCCGCGGCTGGGAGCCCTTCTTCGGACGCCTGATGAAGGGCGGCCTGCTCCTGCGCGACCACGACGACCACCGCAGCCACCGCAGCCTCATGCGCGGGGCCTTCTCGAGCAGCGCCCTGCAGGGCTACCTCGACGTGATGACCCCCCGGATCGAGGCCCGGATCGACGCCTGGATCGATCGCGGCGAGGTGGTCCTCTTGCCCGAGGTCCAGCGCCTGCTGCTCGAGCTGGCGGGGGTCAGCCTGCTCGGCGTCGAGGCCCCGGACGAGCTCGATCGCCTGATCCGCGCGTTCGAGGCCATCGCTCGCGGGGTCATGGGCCTGGTGGGGGTCCCGCTGCCCGGCACCGCTCTCGCCCGGGGGCTGCGGGCCCGCGCCGACCTGAGCCGCTTCCTGAAGGAGCGCATCGCCGCCCGGCGCAAGGCACCCGGCCCGGACCTCACGAGCCAGCTGTGCAGCGCCACCGACGAGCACGGTGCGGTGCTCACCGACGAGGAGATCGTCGACCACGTGATCTTCTTGTGGATGGCCGCCCACGACACCACGACCGGATCGGCGGTCATGGCGGCGTACGAGCTGGCCCGGCACCGGGAGTGGCAGGACCGCCTGCGCGAGGAGGCGCTCGGACTGCCCGATCGCCTGGACGTGCAGACCAGCGCCCAGGCCACCCAGGCGGGGTGGGTCATCCACGAGACCCTGCGCCTGTACCCGCCCATCGGCTCCATCCCGCGCAGGACCCTGCGGCAGACCACGATCGCCGACGTCGTGCTCCCCGCGGACACGCCCCTGCGCGCCGCCATCCTGCTCCTGCACCGCCACCCGGAGGTCTGGACCGACCCCGAGCGCTTCGACCCCGAGCGCTTTGCCGAGCCCCGCCAGGAGCACCGCCGCCACCGCCACGCGTTCCGCCCCTTCGGCACCGGCGCCCACGCCTGCCTGGGCATGCGCCTGGCCCAGCTCCAGCTGCACGCGATGCTGCATCACCTGATGCGCCACGCACGCCTCCGTCTGCCCGACGACTATGTCCTGAAGCTGTCGCCTGCGCCGTCCCTGCGTCCGGCCGACGGGTTGCCCCTGCGCCTGCAGCGCGTGCCGCGATGAACCTGGTCCAGGCCGCGCTCGCCTCCCAGACCCGCTCGGCGCGCGCCCTGTCCCGGGACCAGCTGCGTGCCCTGTGGTCCTTTCGTCTGTCCCTCATCTCGCTCAAGCCAGGCGTGGACCCCGAGGACGACTTCTCGGCGTTCGTCCGGGAGTTCGACCACGACGGTCTCGTGTGGTCGCTGGTCGAGGACGGCGTGGTGCGAGGCTTTCACATGCAGCGCTACGCCGAGGTCGACCGGGGCGGGCGCCGCCACCTCGCCCTGCTCCCCGAGTACGGCTTCATCGACCCCGACCTGCGCAGCCACCCCATCCTCCCGCTCGCGGTCGCCTGGATCACCTCGCTGTGCACCCTCCCCCCCCCGGGCCTGCCGGTGGTCATGGCCGCCGGGGTCTACCCCGCCAGCTACATCGCCTACGCCCGCGCCGTGCGTCCGCTGTGGACCTGGGGCAGCCCCGAGCTGACCGCCGAGGACCGGGAGCTCCTGGTCCGCCTCGGCCGACGGGTCGCCGGGGCGGCCTTCGACCCGCAGACGGGCACCGTGGTGGCCCGCACCATCCCCGCCCCGGCACGCCAGCCCGCCTCCGCGGAGGGCAGGCGCCTCTTCTCCGCGTACGAGCAGCAGAATCCGGACTGGCAGGACGGTCGGATGCTGTTCTTCCTGGCCCCCCTGTCCGCCCGGACCCTGGCTCGCGGAGCCTGGCACGCCCTCGAGCGGGGCGGTGCCGTCAGTCCGCGATCCGCAGGCGCACCCCATCCCCCGGTGCCAGCACCACCCCGCGCCGCCGGGCCCGACTCGGGGCCCCCGCGGGCTGAACACGGCACCTGAGCACGAGCACGGCCAGCGCCGCCCGGAGCTCGTGCATGGCGAAGGACTCGCCCAGGCAGCGCCGAGCCCCACCCCCGAACGGGAACCAGGCGCTGGGATCGGGGCGCTCCAGCGGGAGGAAGCGCTCGGGGAGGAAGCGCTCGGGCTCGGGCCACTGCGCCGGATCGCGGTGGGCCAGCCAGATGCAAGGAACGACGCCCACACCTGCGGGAAGGCTGTACCCGCCGACCTCGAACGGGGCGGCCAGGATCCGCCCGACCTGGGTCAGCGGCGGAGTCAGGCGCAGGGTCTCGTAGATGATCGCCGTCAACCTGGGGATCTCGGCGAGCGTCGCGACATCCACGGGACCGTCGCCGAAGGCCGCGCGCAGATCGGCGCGCAGTCGCTCCTGCTCGCCGGGGTGGTGGGCCAGGTGGTGCATGGCCCAGGCGAGTCCGGTCGCCGAGGTCTCGTGCCCGGCGACGAGGAGGGTGAGCACGGCATCGGCGAGCTCCACGTCCCGCTCGGGTCCTCCCTCGCCCCCGGCGTGCACGATCCGGGCGAGCAGATCGGTGCGGTCGGGCTCGACCCGGGCGCGGGCGAAGCGCTCGGCGAGGTCGGCTCGGAGCGCCTGCTGGTGATCGTCGAAGCGGGCCCACGGGGTGAGCGATCCCAGGCGGCGGCGGGCGGGCGGCACCAGCAGCAGCGGATGGCCGGCGATCCGCATGAGGGCGTCGGTCCGGTCGTACAGGGCGTCGAGCTCCGGCCCCTGGCGGACGCCGAGCAGCGCCGCGAGGATGATCCGCAGGGTCAGGGCCTGGGCATGGGGGAGCAGGGCGAACGCCTCGCCGCGAGGGAGATCCGCGACCGCCCGCTCGCACAGGGCCACGAGATCGCCCAGGGCCGGCTGCACCGCCCGCCCCCGGAACAGCGGAGCCAGCACCCGCCGCTGGACCCGGTGGGGCGAGCCGTCGAGCACCAGGATGGACGTGCTGCCGACAATCGGCTCCACGACGGCATTCGCGCGTCCGGCGTGCAGGACCTCGTCCGAGCCACGGAAGACCGCGCGCACGTCGGCCGGATCGCTGACGAACACCTTGGGAGGCTGGCCGAACAGGCGCAGGGTGAAGGTCGGGCCGAAGCGACGGCGGCAGGAGGCGTACAGGCGCTCCGGCTCGGTGATCCACGCGTGCAGCTGGGCCGGGGACGGGCGCCGCGGACCCGGGGGCAGCGCCCGGTCGGTGGAGATCCGCAGCACCACGTCAGCCCTCCAGCGCGGCGAGCTTGTCCCGGACCTCGACCACCCGGGGATCGTCCCCGTCGAGCAGCGCGCCGAGAGCGTCGTGGGCCCGGACCAGCCAGCTCCGGGCGTCCGCTCGGCCGAGCGCGTGCCCGAGCTCGCCGACCCGCGCCGCCGCCTTCCAGGTCTCGGGATTGCCTGGCCCCACGCGCTCGAGAAAGACCGCGAACGCCTCCTCTGCCCGCGCCAGAGCCTCCTTCGAACGCCCACAAGCGGCCAGCGTCTCCGCGAGCACGCCCAGGGAGGAGCCGGCGAACGGGTCCCCCTCCTGCATGCGCACCGCGTACTCCGCGAGCTCCAGCGCCTCGTCCAGCCGGCCGGTCGCGAGGTGGCAGCGCGCGAGCCACTTGGCGGCGGAGCCCGCGCGGCTGCCGTCCCCCAGGATCAGCCGGTGGATGCGGAGCTCCTCCTGAAAGCCCTCGGTCGCCCGGGGCAGATCCCGAGCAAACCAAGCCGCCTGTGCCAGGGTCGACCAGGCGCTGGCCATGTCCGGGTGATCCGGATCCCGCGTGCGCTGGCGCAGGGCCATCAGCTCGTCTGCCCGGGCGCGCGCCTCCTCGTGGGCCCCCGCGCGGGCCTGGCAGGCCACGTACATGGCCAGGGCACCGGCGCGGCTGTCGGTGGGAATGGCGCGCTCGAACCACCCGGCGGCCTCGGAGAACGCGCCTCGACTCCAGGCGATCCAGCCGCGCAGACCCCACAGCTCGACCCTCAGGGGGTGGGCCTCGGGCAGCAGTGCCTCCGCTGCCTCCGCGTGCAGGGCCGCCTGGTCGGTGTCGCCCCCACGTCGGGCGACGTTGCCGGCGAGCAGGAGGGTCCGGACCTTGAGGTCCACGTCGTCCACCCGCGGCAGGAGTGCCAGCGCCGCGTCGCGCTGGGCCTGGATGGCCTCCACCCGATCCCGGCCGAAGAACGAGCGCAGGAGCGCCAGGCGCAGTCCGAGCTCGGCGGTCGGGCTGCTGGCCAGCGCGCCGCGATCGGCGAGGGCGGCGGCGGACTCCAGCGCGGACAACAGCGTGCCCCGGCCGCCGGTCTCCCCGCGGGGATCGGCGGCGCGGACGATGGCGTTGACGAGCGACACGTCGGCATGCACCACCCGCTCGACGATGGCCACCGACACGGGCACCTCGCCGATGGCCGCACGCAGCCGACGGGAGAGCTCCGCGGCGTCCGCGGGGCGGCGGGCCGGGTCGTCCGCCAGCGCCGCGGCCAGCACCGGCGCCACCCGCGGGTCGAGGTCCAGCTCCTCGCCGATCCGGGCCAGCGCGAACACGTCCGCGGCGGGCAGCACCACGGCCCCGTCCCGCTGCTCGGGCGCCATGTAGTGCGGGGTCCCGCTCTGGAGGCCTGCCGCACCCGCCACCTGGGCGATGCCGAAGTCGAGCACGACCGGGCCGTACCGACCCAGCCGGATGTTGGCCGGCTTGAGGTCCAGGTGCACGAGCCCCTGGGCGTGTGCGACGGCCACCACCTCGACGAGCTCGACGAACACGGACAGCCGCTGGGAGCCGTCGAGGCTGGCGGCGGCGAGGTCCAGGGTCGGGCCCTCGACCAGCTCCTGGGCCATCCACTGGTGGCGGCCCTCGACGCCGCTGGCGATGACGAAGGGGATCCCGGGGTGGCGCAGGCCGGCCAGGGTGGTGGCCTCGTCCTGGAAGCGCGCCCGGGCACGGGGGGTGTCGAGCCAGGGATGCAGCAGCTTCACCGCCACCCGGCGCCGCGGCGCGTCCTGGGTCGCCTCCAGCACGACGCCGCTGGCACCCCGGCCGAGCTCCCGACCCAGGTCGAAGGTGCCCACCCGCTCCGGCTGGGCGATCTCGGTGACGACACAGCTCCACGCCAGGTCCGTCATGCCGGGCTCGTCCGCGCGCAGCATGGCCCGCACCTGCTCGGCGACGGCGACCGGCTCGGCGGAGAGGGCCTGCGCCTGCGCGTCTGCGTCGAGGTCGCACACCGCGTCGAAGACCTCGAGGGCCCGAGAGAGGCTCACGGACCGATCCGCCGCGTCAGCCACCCAGCAGCTCGGCGCGGAGCAGGGCGCGGGCGACCCGCCAGTCACGCTGCACGGTGCGGACCGAGGCCCCCAGCAGCTCCGCCACCTCCTCCTGGGAGAACCCGCCGAACACCACCAGCTCCGCCACCTGTCCGCGGCGGGCATCGGCCTCGTGCAGCTTGGCGATGACCGCGTCCAGCGCGAGCGCGTCGACCGGGTCCACCACCTCCCCCACCCCGCGCAGCGTCACCCGGACCGCGCCGCCCCCGCGCTTGGCCGCACCGCGCCGCCGCGCCCGGTCCACGATGATCTGGCGCATGGCCTTCACCGCGGTCCGCCGGAAGTGAAGGTCGCTCTCCCACTCGTGGCCTTCCATGCGGAGAAAGACCTCGTGCACGAGATCGGTGGGCGAGATCGAGCCGCCCGCGTCGAGCTGTTGGCGAGCCAGCTGGCGCAGCCGCCGGTAGCTCTCCTGGATCAGGCTGGCAGTGGAGTGGGAATCCTGCACTACACCGACTTGTAGACCAGGCGGAGGCTCCCTGCCACGCCTGTCGTGGCGGTCCCGGAGATTTCCCTGGCCGGGGCGCCCGAGGAAGGACGGCAGTCGATGCCGTGGGGCTCGACGATCCGGGGAGGGGCTCCGACGGCAGGGGGCGCCGGACGAAGCGGCGGCCGGTCATCGCCAGGCGATCCACCCCTTGGTACAGTCCGCCCATGTCCGTCGAATCCCTGGACGAGCGCCGCATGCACGCCGAGTGGCGCGCCCGTTCCCAGAGTCGGGACCCCCACACCCGCATGGCGCTGCTGGCCGAGCTCCACGGGGTCGCGTCGTCCGCTCTCGGTCGCGAGCTGGTCGCGGCGCTGTCGGAGGAGGCAGAGCCGCTGGCGGACGGCCCGGGCCCCCCGCTCGTGTTCTGCGACGGCCAGGGAGAGCTGTGGAGCGACGGGCGACGCATCGCCCGGTTCAAGAGGAGCCGACTCCTCTATCGACTGCTGAGGGAGATCGCCGTACACGGGGACTCCCTCCCCCGCGCAGCGCTCTACGAGCGCGTCTGGGAGCTCCCCTGGCGACCGCCCCACGCCGTGCACGCCCTGCACGCGTCCATCAGCCGCCTGCGGGGCATGCTCGATGCAGACGTCGTCGGCCTCGTCGCCTCCCTCGACGGCTACCGCCTGACGCCCGAGCGCGCCGTCCTGCACTGGCGCGGCGAGCGCCCCGTCGGCTACCGCCCGGTCGATCTCCCCAGCCGGGGCCGGGTCTTCCACCACCTGCCCGAGCCGACCTGCGCCCTGGTCGGCCGCGACGATCTGCTGGTGGAGCTGGATCGCATGAGCGAGCGGCGCTCCGGCGTGCTGTGCGTGCTCGGACCGGCCGGGATCGGCAAGACCAGCCTGGTGCGCGCCTGGGCGGACGTCGTGCGGCGCCGCCCGGGCGGCTTCGCGTACGGCTGGTGGATCGACGTGGTCGCGGCAACGTCCGCAGAGGCCCTCGTCGAGCTGGTCGCCTCCCAGATGGGGCCCTCCACCGACCCGGACGAGCGCCTGCGCCATGCCGGTCGCGCCGTGCTGGTGCTGGACAACGTCGAGCAGCTCGTCGGCGAGCTGGAGCCCCTCGCGCGCTGGACCCGGTCGAACCCGGACCTCCTGGTGGTCGCGACCAGCCGCCGTCAGCTCGGGGTCTCCGGCGAGGTGGCCGTGAGCGTGCCGCCCCTGGACGTCGGAGCCGCCCGCGAGCTGCTGGACGAGCATGACCTCGAGGACCAGGACGCCGCGGCGATCGCCACTGCGGTGGGCCTCAACCCCCTCGCCCTGCGCCAGGTCAGCGCCCA
>CALATR010000174.1 GCA_937891875.1 uncultured Pseudomonadota bacterium
AGTGGTTTGCGGTGCGATGCGCCGATGGTGCGGTCCACCCGGTCCGGATGCGGTGGGAAGATGGGTGGAAAGCCGACTTGGAGCAGCTGTACCATCACGATGGCGCGGGCGAGGTCCTCGTCTTCGTCGAAGAGCACACCCACCTCCAGCGTGCGCCGCTTGCCCTCGTAGACGGGGGTGAAGCTGTGGATGGACAGGATCATGGCGCCGGGGCTGGCGGCGACGACCTCGTCCACGGCGGCGTGGTAGGGGCGCCAGAGGCGGTCGAGGCGCCGGGCGATCTCGTCCTCGGGGAGGCCGGCGTTGAGGTGGATGGGCCGGCCCTCCGCGTGGGTGCGGAACAGGTCGACGTGGTCCTCGGGGCGGTTGGGATCGGCGAGCAGGCGGGTGAAGCGGGAGAGCACCGCGGGCCAGCCGGTCTTCGCGGCGAGATCGCGCACGAGGTCGGCTACGCCGAGATCGTAGGACCAGTGGGTGCCGACGAGCCAGCGATCGGCGTCCGGCCAGGCCCAGGGGCTGGGCATGCGGACGGACGCGTGCTCGCACGTCAGCACGACCGGGCCTGCCCCGGCAAGGATCTCGACGGCATCGCTCACACCGGACATGTCGCCTCCTGCGGGAGGCCTATCCGACTGGTGCGTGCAGGCGATGCCCGCGAGCTGCGGCTACCATGCGCCCATGCGCGCCCTGACCCTCCTGCTCGCGATCGCGTCCTGCACGCCGGCCGCCCCCACCGTGCCCGACACCGCGCCGCTCACCCAGGCGGTGGCGGTCTGGCGCGCCAACCCCGGCCCGGACTCTCTGCAGACCGTGGCCGAGCTCGCCGGTGAGCTGGGTGAGCACCCGGTCGGCGCTCGGTCCGTCGACCTCCCCCTGGGCGAGGCGCTGTGCGACGTGCTCCTGCGCCCGGACCTGGGCCAGCCCCGCCTCGCGCCCTACGCTGCCGAGTTCACGGCGAAGGACGCCGATCCCTGGCTCGACTGCCTGCTCCGCCGCGGCGACCTCGAGACCTTCGCCGCGGAGGTCGGGCGCCTGCACGGTCGCACCCTCGACGTCGAGGTGGACAGCCTGAAGGCCGCCAGCGTGCAGGCCCGCAGCCACCACGAGATCGACTGGCGCCAGGCGGTGCGCGCTCACGATGCGGGCTCCATCGCAGACGCCCGCGACTCCTTCGGCCGCGCCCTCGACCGACCGGTGCCCCACCTGGGCGCCTCCTTCGCCGTGCTGCGCCACATCTTCCCCGGCGACGTGGTGCATGCGGTCGTCACCCGCTCGGCCAACGACACCGCCGAGGACGATCCGCTGGTCTCCCCGGGGGTGATCCCGTCGCTGGGCGGGCGGCGCCGCGTCCTGGGCTACGCCACCACCCCCGAGGAGCACGACGCCCTGGCCGAGCGCGTGCGCACCGGTCACCTGAGCCGGGTGGTCGGCGTCGCCATCGAGGTGCGCGATCCCAAGGGCGCGGTCCGCGTGAACCTGTGCGCAGAGGGCCAGATGCAGGGCGACCAGCTCTGGCTGCTGACCGCGTGTGAGCCCGACCGCGAGCTGGCCTGGCTCGAGGCCACCGAGCGCTTCCTCGACCTGCAGGTCGCCGGCGCGAGCGAGCTGGAGGCCGGCAGGCAGGTCCGCGACCAGTTCCGCGATCGCCTGACCAGGCGCGGGGAGCAGCCGGGGTGATCCTCGCCCTCCTGACTGCCCTCGCCCTGTGCGCGGAGCCCGTTCCCGAGGCTCTCCCCGAGCTGCCCTCGGAGCCGCCCGCCTTCCGGCTCCCCAAGCCCTCGCCCATCCCCCCGAGCGAGCGCGGCATGGACATGACCATGGAGTTCAGCGCCCGGGAGATCAGGCGGTGGCACCGCGGCAGAAAGGTCGGGATCTCCGGGATCTTCCTCGGCATGGCCGGGGTCGGGCTCGCGGCGGGTGGCTTCACCCTCGCCGTGGGCGGCCGCGGCGAGGGACCGCTCACCGAGCGCCAGCTCCTGGTCACCACGGGTGCGGTCGGTGCGGGCATGGCGGGCCTCGGCGTGGGCCTGCAGATCGGCGGGGGCCGCATGCAGCAGAGCGCCTTGCCTCCTCACGACCGCCGCCTGAAGCGCACCCGCGCCATCGCCATTGCGGCGGGCGCGGTCGGGCTCGCAGGCAGCGCCATCGTCGCCTGGCGCCTGCTCGATGACCGACCGGACGGCCTGTGGCTGCCCGTCGCCGCCCCCCTCGCCGTCAGCGGGGTCATCGTCACGAGCGGCCTGCACACGCTGGCGCTGCTCGACGCGGACGTGCAGCTGGAGGAGGCCCTGGTCCGTCTCGTGCTGATGCCCAACGGAGTGGGCATTCGCGGCCGCTTCTGAACGGATGCGCGGCGGCGGTCTACTTGGCCGCCTGCTCCTCGGGGGCCGCAGCGCCCTCCTCGCCCATGAGCACGTCCTTGCCGGCGGGCAGGCGGAGCATGCGGGTGCGGAACAGCCGGTCCATGATGCCCATGCTGCCGTAGTTCACGGTGACCCGGTAGTGGTGCAGGTCGTGGGGCACGGACCAGGGTGCGAACGGCAGCTGGTAGCCGGAGTGCACCAGCTGGGTGTTGAGCAGGGCGACGATGCCGAACGCGACGATGGTCAGCGGGTCGGGAGCGAGCAGCACCATGGGCAGGCCGATGGGCACGATGTTGCCCATGACGTACTCGAAGGGGTGCGCGTACTGGGCGGACCAGGCGGTGGACGTGCGGTAGCGGTGGTGGACCTTGTGCACGTGCTTGTACAGCCACTTGGTGTGCAGCCAGTAGTGGGCGGAGAAGAAGGCGAGCTCGGTGATGAGCGCCATGCCGACGACCACCAGCAGGGTCCACCACAGCGGCCCCATGGGTGCCGTCGGGTCCCAGCCGCGCAGGTAGAGCAGCGCGGCGGCGATGCCGATGGACGGCACCAGGATCAGGTGGTTGATCCCGATGTTCAGCGCGGCCTGGGCGGGGGTGGGCCGCAGGGGATCCGAGAACGGCGTCTGGATCTTGTAGCGCGCCAGGAACGCCGGCTTTCCGGTCTCATCCAGCCGGTGGAAGAAGGCGATGGTGCCCCAGGTGATGAGCAGCGTCGCGGTCAGCAGACCGATCGGCAGGATCAGCTGGTTCGGGACGGTGGCGAGGATCCACTGCCGCAGCGCCTCCCCGGGCGGCGAAGCCCAGGCGAGCCACCAGCCGACGACGACGGTGACCGGAAAGAGGCGGTGCGCGAGGCGCTCGGGGGTCCAGCGATAGGTGGTGCGTGCCATGAAGAGCACCTAGCCCCCTGCCGTCTGGCGATCAATGACGGGTCCGTCATTTTTTTCGAGAGCACGAACGTGGGAGGTACAAGCGGCATTCTCAGGAGGAAGGCTCGACCGCTCCCCTACTCCCACATCCCGCTGAAGTCGCAGCTGCCGTCGTCGGTGACCGAGCAGCCGTCGGGGTGGGCCAGCAGGGGCTCGCCTTCGTCCCAGGCGGCCTGGAGCATGGTCATGATCTGGCCGATCGCGGCCCGGCCGGCGGGGGTGTTGCGCGCGGCAAAGCCGTGCACGTCGTACTCGCCGGTGTCCGGCACCTTGAACTGGGTCAGGGCTGCGCCCTCGTGCACGGGCTCTTCGCTGACGGGCAGGCCGACGACCGGGTTGATGTCCGGGGCGAGCACGGTGGCGTTCAGCGACGCGGCCAGCAGCTCGGTGCCGAGGTTGGGCAGCACGGGGTCGCCGATGGACTCCTGGAGCAGGACGGTGGTGTCGCGCTCGACGAGCTCATCGGCGTACACGGCGCCATCGACGTCATCCCAGCAGCCCTGGGACATGACGATGGCGTGGTGGGTGTCGAGCCCCTCGCCGTAGGTGCGCTCGACGACGCCGGACAGGCCGAGCTCCCAGAAGTAGCTGTCGGGGATGAAGTGGGTCCAGCCGGCGCCGGGCACGTTGAACACGGCGAGCTGGATGCGGGGCTCGACCCCGACCAGGACCGCGCCCAGGGTGCCGCCGAGCGACCCGCCGAGCCACGCGGGCTGGGCCAGATCCGGTCGGGCGCCTGCGTTGGGGTTGTCCACGCCACCGATCTCGTCCTGGGCGAGGATGTCGGCGAGCTCCCCCTCGAAGGCGTCGAGCAGGGCGGGGCCCGCGGAGAGCGCCTGGGAGAGCTTGCTGGTCGAGCGGTCCGACGCCTCGAAGACCTTGGTGAAGTCGAACGAGGTCGACAGGAACTCGTCGTCGGTCCAGCCGTCGAAACGCAGGTTCACCTTGGCGAGTCCGGCGCTGGCCAGGCGGGTGTCGAAGGAGGTGTCGTCCTCGTTGCCCCCGGTGCCGTGACCGAACAGCGCGACCTTGTAGGTCTGCACGTTGGCCGGGAGCAGGACCCGGAAGGGCACGTCGCGGGTGCCGGTCTGCAGGGGCAGGCCGTCGTCGTCGAACACCATGCGGCCGTCTTCGTCGAGGAAGCTCGGCATGCCCTCGAGGTGGGCGTTGACGATGAGCGCGATGTCCGGGCTCTCGTGCTGCCGTACGCGGTCGATGACGATCGTGGCGTCGGCGACGGCGGCCCGCTGGGCGGCGACGAGGGCGTGCATGCGGGCGGTGCCGTCCGCGCGGGACCGGGTGGTGAACCAGGACACCCGGATCACGCGCTGAAGGTCGACGTCGGCGTCCTGCAGGGCGTGGGCGACCGGCGCGTAGTTCTCGGCCAGGACGCGCTCCCGGTCGGTGTCTGCCGGGTCGAGCCCCAGGGCGACCCGCACGGCGCGGGGCGCCTCGTAGTCCCCGCCCACGGTGTCGAGCAGGATGAGCGCGTGGTCGGCGGCGGGGGGCAGCACCTCCGCCGGGCGGCCGACGATCATGGTGCGCACGCCGCCGGCCTGGTTGGCGGTGCGGGCCTCGGTGCGGAAGGCGCGGCGCTGGCCGTACTCGGGGTGGTCGGCCTGGATGGTGATGACCTGCAGCGGTGCGTCGGCGGCCAGGGAGTCCGCCGGGTCGGACGAGAGCACGGCCGGGTCGACCTCGCCC
>CALATR010000175.1 GCA_937891875.1 uncultured Pseudomonadota bacterium
GGCCGAACGGGAGCACGGTGGGATCCGAGTCGTCGCAGTCGACGCCGGCCGGTGAACCGTCCCCGTCGGCATCGTCGGCGGCGGCGTCCACGTCCAGCCGCACCGCGACCCGAGCCTGCACGTCCATCAGGGCGTCCCCGAGGCTCACCATGAAGATGTCTGGTGCCCCGAACGTGAGGGTAGAGGCCGGGATCTCGGCCACGACGCGGGACTCGCCAGGCGTCAGGCGACAGGACCCGATGCGGGCGAAGCTCGCGTTGTAGACGACACACGCGACGTCCTCGGCGGGGCCATGCACCCCGGTGACCTCGAGCTCGATGGGCACGGTGTCCGCCCGGGCGACCCGCGAGCCGGGCAGGGGCGAGACGATGCGCACCCGCAGCGACTCCTCGGGCCACTCCTGGGTGTTCGCGATGACCGTCGAACGGGGTGCCGTCACCGGCTCGGCGCCGCAGGCCGACTCCAGCTGGGGCTGCACGGTGCACCGAAGCGGGCCGCCGCCGCCGACCGCGTCCGCCCGCACGCTGAACCGCTGGCCGGGCCAGATCCAAGGCCCGGTGGGATGGCCCTCCAGCGCGACCACGACCTCATCGCAGTCGGACTGCAGGCCGACCACCCGCACCGGACCGCCCTCCGCGTGTCGCCAGATGAACCGCGCACTCCGTCGCTCCCCACGCTCCAGGCGCCCCAGGTCGACCACCGGGCGGACCAGGCGCACGTCTGCGGTCGTGGAGCAGGACTCACCTTGCACGGGGATCCGGGTCCAGGGCCACAGCGGGTCCCCGACGGCGCCGGCGCGCGGATCGGACCCGGTCTCGATGCGAATCCCTCCGCGGATCGACACCAGCGACTGGAGCGTCAGCCCAACCTCGACCGGGACCTCGTCCCCGGGCTGAAGCACGCAGAGCTCTCCGCTGCGCTCGCAGTCCACCTCCACGTCGAGGGGGGGCCAGTCGACCGCATCTGCCCAGATGGCACGTTGCACGCTGACCTTCACGCCCAGGGGGGTCGCGCCGGCATTGCCGAGGACGAGCGTGCGGGAGGCGGGCACGGCCGGGTCGACCAGGCCGTACTCGAGCGACGCCTCCGACACGGTGAGCACCGGTGCTTCGCTGGCGACGGGGGACGCGGTGCATCCCGAGACGAGCGCGCCCAGGGCCAGGCACATCGACCTCACTCCCCCTCCCTCGGCAGCGTGCCGGCGTCGAAGACCGCGAACTGGGCGGTCACCCGGATGCGACCCGTGGGGCCTGGCCCCTCCACCCGCACCCAGTTGCTACCCGCGACGATCGGGGTCCAGCGGGCGGTGGTCGGGCCCGTCGGCGTCACCTCGCCCTGGGCAGCCGTCCAGTCGAGCTGGGGGACCACGCCGTCCTCGGTGAGGACCAGCGCTTCCAGCTCGATGGGCTCGCCGAGGTCCAGCGCAGAGCGGTCGCGGACCAGCTCGCCCACGAGACCCGGGGCGGGGCTGACGCAGTCGCGCTCGTCATACCCAAGGACGCCGTCGCAGTCGTCGTCGGCGGCCGACTCGCACCACTCCAGGTGCTGCGGCGCCACCGCCGGGTCCGCGTCGTCGCAGTCGCCCTCGGCCTCGCTCCAGCCGTCCCGGTCGTCGTCGGACGTGATGGTGTCCTCGTCGACGAGCCCGTCGCAGTCGTTGTCCACGAAGTCCCGCGACTCGCCCCGCGCGGGGGAGCGGTTCGGGTCGAAGTCGTCGCAGTCGCCGTCCGCCACGGTGTAGCCGTCGCGGTCCTGGTCGCGGTCCTGGCCTTCGTCGACGGTGCCGTCGCAGTCGTTGTCCACCCCGTCGGGCCCGTCGTGGGCGCTGGCGAAGGCGCGCGGGTCGCTGTCGTCGCAGTCCAGCACGCCGTCGACCGTACCGAACCCGTCACCGTCCGCATCATCGGGGGCAGCGTCCACGTCGAGCCGAACCGCGAGATCCGCGCTGGCCTCCGGGACGGCCCGCGCTCGGTACAGCGTCGCGGTGAACACGGCGGCCTCGCCAAACGGGAGCGCGCTGGCCGGGACCTCCACCTGGGCGGTGTCCGCTCCGGCCTCGGGCATGCAGCTGCCGACGACCACGGTCTCGGTGGTGCGGCGGGTCAGCTCACAGCCGAC
>CALATR010000176.1 GCA_937891875.1 uncultured Pseudomonadota bacterium
CACTCCCCTGCCCGAAGCTACGCGACTCCCGCCGAGACCAGCGACCCCGCCCCGACCATCCCCTCCCTCGCCCGCAGCAACCCGACCCCTCGCCAGCGGTTGCCCACCCCTCCGCTCACCACACCTTCACTGGCATCCCCGGCCATTCCGAGGCACGCTGCTCTCTCGGAGGTGACGTGCGCGCGCTCCCGCTCTTGTTGGCGGTCGGTCTGGTCTCGCCTGCGCTCGGGGCAGAGCCGGCGGACTTCTACTATGCCGACGCAGACCACACCGTGGTCGACATCCAGCGTGACTCCCTCGGCCTGCTGCTCAACGGCGAGGTCAGGGCCTGGCGGACCGGCGATGCCGTGCTCAAGCTCGCCGACCCGGCGGATCTCGCGTTCATCGACCGCATCGAGTCCTGGCCCGAGGTCGCCTACGCCGAGGAGATCGACGCCTCGCGGGGGCTGTACCGGGTGCTGTCCGCGCGCGGTGCTGACGAGATTGCGCTTGCGAACCGCATTGCGGAGCAGGCCGAGGTGACCTTCTGCCACCCGGACCTCGAGGTCGAGTTCGCGCCCGAGACCCTGAACGACCCGTACCTCGCCGCCTCCTGGCACCTGCACAACGACGGGTCCCGCGGGGGGCTCGCCGGGGTGGACGTGGGCGCCTTCGAGGCGTGGGAGACCACGATGGGCGAGGGTCAGATCATCGCCATCATCGACACCGGCATCGACCCGAACCACCCCGACCTGGACCTGCTCCCCGGCTACGACTTCGGCGATCAGGACGACGACCCCAGCCCGGAGCCCTCCTACGACGGCCACGGCCACGGCACGGCCATGGCGGGGGTCGCGGCGGCGATCGGCGACAACGGCATCGGCGTCGCGGGCATCGCGCCCAAGGCGAAGATCCTGCCGATCAAGCTCATCGGCGACGGCGGCACCTTCGTCGACGTGCACGACGCCTTCGTCTACGCGGTGGACGAGGGCGCCTCGGTCCTGTCGAACTCGTGGGGCTACTCGGCCAACGGCTGCCCCACCATCCCCCTGCCCGCCATCATCCGCGAGGGCATCGACTACGCCGAGAACGTCGGCCGGGACGGGCGCGGCGCGGCGGTGGCCATGAGCCTCGGAAACGGCGGCTGCGACGCCAGCAACGACGGCTTCCACGACCACCCGACCCTGATCAGCGTGGGTGCGGCCACCGACCGGGATGAGAAGGCCGGCTACAGCAACTTCGGGGACAACCTCGAGATCATGGGCTTCGGAGCGGGCAATGGCCGGCCCGGCCTGTGGACCACCGACGTCACCGGCACCGATGGCTACAACGGCGCCGAGGACGGCGACTACTGGGACAACGCGTCGGGCACCTCGTCGGCGTGCGCCTCGGTCTCGGGGGTGCTCGCCCTGATGTTCGCCGCCAACGAGCGCCTGACCGCCGCCGAGGCCCGCGAGGTCCTGTGCGCCACCGCGGTCAAGCACATCTGGGACGAGTCCGACTGGGACGAGAACGGGCGCTCCCGCTACTACGGCTGCGGCCGGATCGACGCCGCCGCCGCAGTCGCGACCGTCGCCGACCTGACCCCCAGCGTCAGCCTCGACGACCCCGGCCCCCAGACACAAGACCACATCCGCCTGTCCTGGCTGGGTGAGGATCCCGACGGCGACGATCTCTCCTATCGGCTGCAGGTGCGCATCCAGGCCGCCCCGGACGCCGAGCCCCACGATGCGATCGTCGACGAGATCATCACCGGCGAGACCGCGGTGCTCGACGGCATGCTGCTGCCCGGCAGCGTGAACTACGCCTGGACCGTGACCCCCATCGACCGCTGGGGCGAGGGGGTGGCCGTGGACGGTGCGCCCTTCGTGGTGGCGGTCGCCGAGGAGCCCAAGGGCGGCTGCAGCGCAGTCTCCGCCCCGGTCGGCCTCTCGCTGTCCTTCCTCGGCTTCCTGGCCGTCTTCGCGGCGCGACGTGGGAGGCGTGATGCGTAGGTTGATCCTGCTCTCTGCGCTGGGGCTCCTCTCCTGCGACGGCGCGAGCGACACCGACCCCAGCCGCGACACCACCGACACCGACACCGACACCGACACGGACACCGGGACCGACTGCGACTGGGTCTACTTCCGCGATGCCGACGAGGATGGCTACGGCGATCCCCTGGTCGAGGGCAGCGGCGAGTGCGAGATCCCGGACGGCTGGGTCGGCAACGACGGCGACTGCAACGACGCCGACGACACGGTGAACCCGGACGCCACCGAGGTGTGCGGCGACGGCGTCGACAACGACTGCGACGGCGGCGCGCCCGCGTGCCGCATCGAGGGTTCGCTGGAGCTGTCGACCGTCAGCTCCTCCATCGTCGACACCCAGACCGGCGAGGCCTTCGGGGCCGCGGTCGCGCTCGTGCCCGACGTAGACGGAGACGGCCGCGCGGACCTGCTCGTCGGACGCCCTGGCGACGACAACTACCGGCCCGGCAACGGCTGGGCCGGGCTCTACACCGGCGTCGGCCGCGACCTGGCGGGGCAGAGGCCCGTCGCCACCTTCCGCCGCTTCAAGGAGAACGAAGGCCTCGGTGCGGTCGTGCTCGGCGGGAACTTCGCCGGCACCGACGCGACCGATCTGGTGCTCTCCGCCCCCCGCGCCGAGCGCGGCACCACCGCTGACGTCGGCGCCGTGCACATCATCGTCGACGTGGCCGCGGGCTCCGAGGTCAACCTGGGTTCCACCCCGGGCCTGGTCTGGCTGGGCTCCGACGGCAAGGACCAGGCCGGCCGCACCGTGGTCGCGCCGGGTGACGTCGACGGCGACGGCGTGCAGGACCTGGCCATCGGCGCACCCCAGCCCAACGGCGGCAAGCCCGGCAGGGTGTACCTGGTCAGCGGTGAGGAGGGGGGCGACCTGAACGACGACGCCACGCTCGAGATCATCGGCACGTCCACGGTCTACCGGACCGGCGACGTGCTGGCGGCGGTGGGCGACGTCGACGGCGACGGCCGCGGCGACCTGGTGATCGGCGGGTCCGCGGTGGCCGACGCCTCGACCCGGCTGTGGCTCTTCACCGGGCTCGGCACCGGCACCGTCCGCACCGAAGACGCCGACCGATCGGTCGACGGCGGGACCATGGTCACCCTCCAGCAGGGCGTGGTCTCGGCGGCTGGCGACGTCGATGAGGACGGCTACGACGATGTCTTCGTCGGTACACCCGAGCTGGCGGCCACGGGCGATCAGCTCGGCGGGGTGCGCTTCTTCCGCGGCTCCGCGATCAACGCGGGCTGGGATCTGTCCGCGCCCGACGGGACGTTGCTCGGAAGCGAGGTGCGCCAGCACGTGGGCGGCACGGTCCTCGGCGGGCACGATCTCGACCACGACGGGGTCCCCGACCTGGTGACGATGGACGACAGCCGCCAGATCCACATCGTCTACGGTGAGCTCTCCGGCACCCGCGACGCGGCGGACGCCGTGCTCGCCGGCAGCGACGAGGAGCGCCGCCTGGGCGTGGCCATGGCGTCTGGCGGCGATCTCGACGGGGACGGCTACAACGACCTGGTGCTCGGCGCGCCCGGCTACCTGGGCGACGACGGCCGGGTGGTGCTGGTCTGGGGGACCGAGGGCCTCTGATCCCGGTCACGACGGGGCCCGAGTGCCGTCACGCGTCCGTTTCACCCGACCGGCCTCGCGAGCGGCTACAACGGGGGCTCGATGATGGAGGCCCCCGTGCGCACGACCGCTCTGTGCTTGATGTTGGCGATGTCCTTCGCCTGCCGCCGCGACACCGACGACACGGACACCGGCGACACCGGCGAGACCGACACCGGCGAGACGGACACCGACACCGACACCGGCGATCCCAGCCCCTTCGTCGACTGCGAGGTCGCGCTGCAGCCCAGCACGGACGGGCTGTGCACCATCGAGGAGGGCGTCGGCGACGCGATCGTCCTGCGCGGCACCATCCTGGGCCAGGAGCAGGTCTACCTGAGCGGCTCGGTCGTCATCGACGGCGAGCGGATCAGCGACGTCGGCTGCGTCGAGCCCCCCGCTGACGCCACCGTCATCACCTGCGCGGACGGGGTGATCAGCCCCGGCCTCATCGACCCGCACGACCACATCACCTTCACCGACCGCGCCCCCTACGACTTCGGCGACCGCCGCTGGGACCACCGCCACGGCTGGCGCGGCGAGCTGTCCACCCCAGGCAACCGCTGGTCGGGTAGCGCGAACGGCTTCGCCAGCGAGCAGTGGGGCGAGCTCCGCCGCGTGGTCGCCGGCACCACCACCATGCTCGGCTCCGGGTACGGCACCGGCATGGTGCGCAACCTCGACCGCAGCAACGCCCGCGAGTCGGACGCCCTGCCGGTGGTCGAGAACGACACCTTCCCCCTGGGCGACAGCAACCGCACCTTCCGCGCCGACTGCGGCTGGAACTTCGCCGTCGACGGCTACGAGGCCGCCACCGAGTTCGAGGCCTACGTGCCCCACGTCTCCGAGGGCATCAACACCTACGCGCTCGAGGAGTTCCGCTGCCTGTCCAGCGACTTCGGCGGCGGTGAGGACGTGACCGAGGCCAACGACGCCCACATCCACGGCATCGGCCTGTCGACCCTGGACCAGGACAAGATGGTGCGCGACGGCACCACCCTCATCTGGTCGCCGCGCTCCAACCTGCAGCTGTACGGCGAGACCGCGCGCGTGCGCACCTTCGCCGAGCTGGGCGGCACCATCGCCCTGGGCTCCGACTGGACCTACTCGGGCTCCATCCACCCCGGCCGCGAGATGGTCTGCGCCGACGCCTTCAACCGCGACTTCCTCGACGGCTACTTCAGCGACCAGGACCTCTGGCGCATGTCGACCGAGAACGCCGCCATGGCCCTGCAGGCCGACGCGGATCTCGGGACGCTGGAGGTCGGAAAGCTGGCGGACATCGCGATCTTTGCCGCGAACGACAACGCGGATTCCCCCTGGCGCGCCACCTTCGAGGCCGGCCCCGGCGACATCTCGCTGGTGCTGCGCGGCGGGGAGGTGCTCTACGGCGAGGCCGACCTGCTCGCCGTGCTCGACGACGGCTGCGAGGCGGTCGACGTGTGCGGCCAGAGCCACGCCATCTGCATGGAGCGCGAGACCGGCCGCGACTACGACACCCTCGCCAACGTGCTCAAGGACGGCTACCCCGCCTGGTTCTGCGACGGCCCCCCCGACGCCGAGCCCGAGTGCAGCCCCCGCCGCCCCGGTCGCTGGCCCGGGGTCGCGGTCGACGGGGATGCGGACGGGGACGGCGTGGCCGACGGGGACGACCTGTGCCCCAGCGTGTTCGACCCCATCCGCCCCATCGACGACGGCGCCCAGCTGGACGCGGACGAGGACGGCATCGGGGATGCGTGCGATCCCGACCCGCTGCCCGCGGACATCGACTCCGACGGCAAGCTCAACGACGCCGACAACTGCCCCTACGACGCCAACCCCGACCAGGCAGACGCCGACGAGGACGGCAAGGGCGACGTGTGCGACGCCTGCCCGGGCGACGCCAACCCCGACACCCCGTGCCAGGCGGTGCAGGGCACGGCCTACACCATCCCCGAGCTGCGCGGCGACCTGTCCAAGCTCGGCGAGACGGTCAGCGTGAGCGGCGTGGTCGTGACCGGCCTGTGGGACTCGGGCTTCGCGGTGCAGGACCCCAGCGGCGCGGGCGGCAACCGCGGCCTGATGGTTTACGAGGGGGACGCGCCCACCGTGGCCATCGGCGACGTGGTCACCGTGAACGGCACGTTCAACGACTACTTCGACGAGCTGCAGATCGAGCTGGACGCCGTCACCAAGACCGGCACCCAGACCCCGCTCGCGCCCACCGTCGTGAGCCTCGCCGACGCCGCGTCCGAGCCCTACGAGGGCATGCTGGTCACGACCACCGGCGAGGTCACCAACGAGGACTACGACTGCTCGGTCGACGGCTCGGGCTGCTCCGACGCCAACCTCTGGGAGATCGGCGGCAGCAGCGGCATCCTGGTGTTCGACCGCTTCTACCAGGGCAGCAGCTGGGCCAGCGGCAGCGGCACCGTCACGGTGACCGGCATCATGACCACCCGCTGGGAGCGTCGCCGGATCATGCCCCGCGACGACGGCGACCTGGGGAACTGATGCGCACCGTCCTGGTGACCGGAGCCACCGCCGGCTTCGGCGAGGCGATCGCCCGCACCCGACACGCCGCGGGCGACCGCGTCATCCTCACCGGCCGCCGCCAGGAGCGCCTCGACGCGCTCGTGGCCGAGCTGGGCGAGCGGGTGCACGCCCTGTGCTTCGACGTCCGCGACACCGCCGCCGTGCAGGCCGCCATCGACGGACTGCCGGCGGAGTACGCGGAGATCGACGTCCTGGTCAACAACGCCGGCCTGGCGCTCGGCGTGGCTCCGGCGTGGCAGACCGACCTGTCCGACTGGCGGACCATGATCGACACCAACTGCCTGGGGGCCGTCGCCGTGACCCGCGCCGTGCTGCCCGGCATGGTCGCCCGCAACCGCGGCCACGTCGTCAACATCAGCAGCATCGCCGGCGTCTACCCCTACCCGGGCGGCAACGTCTACGGCGCCACCAAGGCGTTCCTGACCCAGTTCAGCCTCAACCTCCGCGCCGACCTCGTCGGGCACGCCATCCGCGTCACCGACATCCAGCCCGGACTCGCCCACACCGAGTTCAGCCTGGTCCGCTACAAGGGAGACGCCGACAAGGCCGAAGTGCCGTACGAAGGCGTCGATCCGCTCACCGCAGCCGACATCGCCGAGTCGGTCAGCTGGTGCATCGACCTGCCGGAGCACGTGTGCATCAACCGCCTGGAGATCATGCCGACGATGCAGGCGCCGGCGGGGTTGAAGGTCGTGAAGGCGTAGGGGAGGGGGGGCGGCTGGCGCAGGTCGCGTGGCTTCGGGGCAGAGGAGGGGCGGGCCGGTCTCCAGTCTCCAGTCTCCAGTCTCCAGTCCTACGGCAGCGGAGCAGGCGCGATCGTCCCGGTGCAGCCCCAGACTGAAACCACTGCGGACGACACACTCGGGCGAATTCCAGAGGCGCTCGAACTGCAGCCTCGGCTCACCGAACCCACGCATCCCTGGCCGGCCGAAGCTGGAGACTGGAGACTGGAGACCGCCCCTCCACTCCCCCGCCGGAAGTCACGCGACGCACGCTTCGCCCCTGCTCGCAGCTCCCCCGATCCCACCGGCTCGGATCACCCCCCCTCGCCCTCCTCCAGATCCTCGACTTCCCCGCCTTCCTCCTCGATCTCCTCGATCTCCTCCGCCTCCCGGAGCCCGGCCACCAGCGCCTCGCGCGCCTTCTCGGTCATCACCCCGCGCCCGATCCCCGCGAACCTGCGCGCTCCCTCCCGGGTCACGCTGCGCTCGCCGGGCCAGGCCACGATCTCCCCGACCGCCGGCAGCAGCGCGTCCGTCGGGTCCGGCAGCCTGCCCGCGCCCACCGCCACCGCGACGATCGGTACGCCGCGGTCCTTGGCGCCCTCCACCGACGACAGGGTCGCGCCGGGGCCGGCCATGCGCTCGGCGAGGGCCTGGGTGCGGCCTTCCAGGGGGAGGCTGCGCAGCCAGGTGCGGAGCTCGAGCGCGGCCGGGCCTTCGAGGGTCCAGCGGACCTGGTCGCCGTCGATCGCGATGGCGAAGCGACCGGGCACCGGGGCGGGAGTCTCGGTGACGGCCTCGCCGAGTGCGGGCTGACCGAGCAGCTCGGGGCGGATCTCGAAGGGGGCGCAGGCCTCGCACGCCGGGTCGAGCCAGCGGGTCTCGCCGTCGAGGTCGAGCTTGACGAGCATGGCGTCGTAGGTGGGCGCGCACAGCTCCGGGCCGACGGGCTCGCCCAGGGAGCGCACGAGCACCCAGGTGGCGGGGATCTTGGCCTGCAGGGCGTACAGGCGCACGATCAGCGCCGCCTCGAAGGGGGTCACCACGCCGGTGCCGCGGGCCCGGTGCAGCTTGCGCGGCCACAGGGGATCGCCGCCCGGCAGCTCGGCGACGGTGGCGCGCTCCCGCAGGGTGTCCGGGAGCTCGGCGATGAGATCCCAGCCGGACAGGCGCCCGCGCAGGCCCATCGGCAGGCCGGGCTCGGGGATGGAGCGACGGTTGAAGCGGGCGTTCAAGCTGGCGATCACGCGCTCGCGGCTGGTGCCCAGCTCGATGCCGCGCCACGAGGTCATCCACCAGCCGTGCGCGTCCCGGGCAAGCTCGGCGTCGGTCTGCACGGTGGCCCCGGTGTCCAGTCCGCAGAGCGGCACGTCGGGCACGGTGTAGTGCACCTCGAAGGTCGGCCCCTCGCCGGGCGTCGCCACCAGCAGCACCTGGTCCTTCGTGCGCGCGGTCAGGGCGCGGCTGTTCACCCCGCCGACCTCGGTGCGATCGAGGGTCGCACCCGCAGGCAGGGTGAGCAGGCGCAGGCGGGTGCGATCGTCCGGTCCGGCGAAGGTCCAGCGCTCGTGCACCCGGGAGCGGCTGCCCCCGCCGGGGACGAGGCTGTCGCGCGGATCCCGGTCCGCGGGGAGCTCGAGGTCGACGGTGCGCTCCACGTCAGCGGGATCGTCCAGCCGAGGTCCCTCTCCGGCAGGGGTTCCCACCGGCACGTCGCGCACGCCGTGGCGCACGACCGCCAGGTCGGATCCCCAGCGCTGCTCCGGGTGGGCCCACACCCGCGGTGGACTGTCGGACGTGACCGCGACCCGACCGATCGGGTGCAGGCCATCGCCCTCCACCACCAGGGCGGGGGACAGGGGGGTCTCGGCGACCAGCACGCCGGTGACGACGGCGGCCTCGATGGTCATGGCCTCGGCGGGCAGCAGGTCCAGGTCGCGGCGGCTCGGCACCAGGCGCCGCCGGGAGAGGTCGGCGATGATGTCTGCCGGGGCGCGGGTCCCCGACGAGGCTGCCGCTTCCGGGTCCGCCGGCCGCAGCAGGTCGAAGGTGTCGTCGTCTTCGCGGGCGCCCGCGTTCACGTACAGCCGGGCCCACGCGCCGGCGGGCTCGTAGCTCCACAGCCGACCGGGCTTGTCGGCCAGCCTCGCCTTGTCGTAGGCCACGTCCTTCGGCAGGCGCAGCTCGGCTTCCAGGGTCGCGCCGTCCTCGCCGGGGGTCCAGTCGTAGCCGGCCACGGCGAGCTCGCGGGAGACGTCGAGGCGCACCTCGTCCCCGACCAGCAGCTCGGGCACGTGCACCCGGACCCTCGCCACCCCGTCGGTCCCCCGCGGGAGCGCCTCGAAGCGCGGGTCGTCGAGGGTGTGGCCTCCGCCGTCCGCAGGCTTCACCTTGACTTTTCGGGCGGTCAGGCGCGCGCCCGGTGGCAGGATGACGTCGATGGCCCGGCAGCCCTCCCGGGCGACGACGACGGCGCGGGTCCGGTCGCGCCAGCCCCAGATGGCGACGGCGTCGGGCGACGAGGCGATGGGCACCGCGAGCGGGATCTCGGCACGCTCGACCGTGGTCGACATCGACGCCAGCACGCAGCCGGCTCCCATCGACAGCAGGGTGCTCACGCGTCCGTGTCCACGCCGCCGTCCGCCGCGGCCTCGGCTGCCGCGCGCTCGGCCCGGGCTGCGAGGCGCCGACCCTTGCGCGCCCCCTTGACCACCGCCTCCTTGATGATCTTCGGCACCCCGCCCTTCACCGCCTCCATCCAGGCTTCTGCGTGATCCGGGTCGTGCACCGCCCACGCGGACACCACCCGGCGCAGCCCCTTGCGGACCGAGGCGTCGGGATCGCGCAGGCCGGCGTCGACCAGGGCGCGCACCTGCTTCGTCCGCGGCGCGTCGACGAACATCACCCCCTCCGAGCCCAGGCGCGCGCGCAGGGGGGCCACCGACGGACCGGTCAGCTCCTCGGGCACCATGGCGAGTCCGGCGAGCACGGCGGCGCGACGGACGGCGGCCCGGCGGTGGTGGAGCAGGGGGTTGAGCGCCTTCACCGGATCGACCCCGCTCGCGAGCACGCCCGGACCGAGCAGCAGCGAGCCCAGCGCGTCGGCGGTCTGGTGGTCGTCGACCCGGTCCGCCCAGTCCCGGGCGATGTCGAGCGCTTCGTTGGGGGCGTCGGGCAGGATGGCGGCGAGCAGGCCGATCGCGATGAGTCCGTCCTCCCATGCCGTGCCAAAGAGCCGGGTCAACGCCGCTTCATCGGCGATCGTCGGCTCCTGCTCCTCCCACACGGCTGCCGCGACCCGGGCGATCTCGCCGGTCGGCACGCCGCGCACGCCGCGCAGGGTGTGGACCTCCTTGCCCCGCTTGCGGGCGACCGCACTGTCGGTGAACGCGTCGAGGAGCTCGGAGACGACGTCAGGCTCGAGCATGCAGGTGCTCCCGGATGAGGGCGATGAGCTCGCTTCGGTGGGTGTGGTGCGGGCTGTGGCCGCAGCCGGAGATGACCTGCAGGCGCGCGCCGGGGATGGCCTGGCGCCGGGTATTCAGTCCGGGGATGCCCTGGTAGGGGGAGCGCTCGCCCTCGACCAGCAGGGTGGGGGCCTCGATGGCACCCAGGGTGCGGATGAAGGCGTCGGCGGAGAAGGCCTGGGGCGAGCGCGCGCGGTGCAGCGCGTCCCAGGTCCAGCGCAGGCTGCCGTCGGTGGCGTCGGGATCGGGCTCGGTCTGGCGCGCGGCCAGCTCCCGGGCGACGTCCAGGGGCAGGTCGGGGTTGCCACGGCGCATGCGGGTCACGGCGTCGTCGAGGTCGGCGACCGGCTTGTGCCGCGGCGGACTGCGCCGGTGACGCAGCGCGGTGCGGGCCTGCTCCAGGGCGCGGGGGGCGCCGTCGGGGGGACCCAGCCCTTCCACCAGGATCAAGCTGCCGATCTTGGCTGGCACCGTCGCCGCGACCAGGGCCGCCATGGTGCCGCCCATCGAGTGTCCGACCAGGTCCACCTCGCCGCCGAGACTGTCGATGAGTGCGTCCACGTCGGCGACGTAGTCCCAGAAGTGGTAGAAGCCGCCCCGGCCGACGTGCTCGGACAGGCCGTGGCCGCGGTGGTCGGGCACGGCGATCCGCCAGGGCTGCAGCGCCGCGGCGATCCGGTCCCAGGCGGCGCTCTGCTCGAGGTAGCCGTGCAGGATGACCAGCGGCCGCCCGCCGGTCTGCTCGCCCCAGTGCCGCACCCGGATCCGCAGGCCGCGGGGTCCGGTGATCAGGTCGCGCTCGACGGGATCGCTCATGGGGTGTCGTCCCCGTCGGTCGTGTCCCCGTCGGTCGTGTCGGCGTCCCAGGCCAGGCGGATCCCCGCCTTCAGCGAGCCCGACAGCTTGTGCGACAGGCGCAGGCTGGCCCGGGACACCGAGGCGGGGTGGGAGAAGCAGCCGCCCATGACCACCCGCCCGCGGTCCTCGCGGTCGCGCCACCAGCTGCTGGTGTACTCGAAGACCCCGCCGGCGACGCTGTACAGCGCTGCCTCCCCCGCCGCGCCGAAGGCCCGCACGCCC
>CALATR010000177.1 GCA_937891875.1 uncultured Pseudomonadota bacterium
CAGCCGAGGTTGCCCATGACCATGCCGAAGCAGTGGTAGAAGGGCACCGGGATGCAGACCTTGTCCTCCTCCGTGTAGCCGCAGGCGCGTCCGACGAAGAGCCCGTTGTTCAGGATGTTCGCGTGCGACAGGGTGGCGCCCTTCGGGTAGCCGGTCGTGCCCGAGGTGTACTGGATGTTGATCGGGTCGTCGCAGTGCAGGGTGGCCTCGCGGGCGACGACCGCCTCCGGCTCGACCTCGTCGGCGCGGGACAGGAGCTGGTTCCACGAGTCCTGGCCCAGGAACCACACATGCTCGAGATCGTCCAGATCTCCGCGAACTTCCTCGACCATGGCCACGTAGTCGCTGGTCTTGAAGGTGGGTGCGGCGACCAGCCCGCGACAGCCGGACTGCTGCAGGGCGTAGTGCACCTCGTGGGTCCGATACGCGGGGTTGATGTTGACCAGGATGATGCCCAGGCGCGCGGTGGCGAACTGGGTGACCACCCACTCGGCGTGGTTGGGCGACCACATGCCGATGCGGTCGCCCTTGTGAAAGCCGACGGCGAGCAGGGCGCGGGCGAGCTGGTCGACCTCGTCCCACAGCTGGGCGTAGGTCCAGCGCACGCCCTGGTGACGCACGATGAGCGCGTCGCGGTTCGGGAAGCGCGCGGTGGTCGCGGCGAGGTTCGCCCCGATGGTCTCACGCAGCAGCGGAACCTCGGTCGGACCCCGGGTGTGGGACAGCTCGGCCATGTGCACTCCCCTCGCTCGACGTGTCTCGACCGGATGGTGGCTACTCTTCGGTGATCCCCACCTTGCGGGGCCTTCCGGCCTCGCCGACCGGGACGCGCACCGTCAGCACGCCGTGGGACAGGGTCGCCTGGACCTCGCCGGCGAGCGTCTGGCTGGGAAGCAGGAACACGCGCTCGAAGCTGCCCTTTCCGCGCTCCGCCACCCGGACCTTGGCCCCCTGGGGACGATCGCCGTTGCGCCTTCCGCGCACGATGAGCCGGCTGCCGTCGAGCTCCACGTCCAGGTCCTCGAGCTTCACGCCGGGCACGTCGACCCGCACCAGGTAGTCCCCGTCGACCTCGACCACGTCCACGTCGGGCTGGAAGAGGCCAGCCTTCTTGGGTCCGGGAGGCGTCCCGGAGAGCAGGTCCTTCAGCAGGGGGTCGCGGCCGAGCATGCGCTCGAGGCTGCGCAGGGTGGGGTCTGCGGTGGCCAAGGGTCCTCCGGGAGGCCTGAAGCGTAGCGCGGATCCATGCCAGCGTACCAGCGGCGCCCGTCTCCGGGTGCGTTACAGCGGCCGGCGATGCGCGCCACCACCAGGCAGATCCACCTCGACGGCGACAGGACCGTTCCCCCGCTCCCGGTCCACACCCTGGTGGCCGATGAGCCCGGTCCCACGGTCATCGTCACCGCCAACATCCACGGCGACGAGACCACCGGACTCGCCGCCGCCAGCGCGCTGGTGGAGCAGCTGCGGGACGGCGCCCTGACCAGGGGCACGACGATCGTGTTCCCGACGCTCAATCCGGCGGGTCTGGCGGCCAGCACGCGCGCCGTGCCTGGTGATGGGGGTGACCTGAACCGCAGCTTCCCAGGAAAGCGCCGCGGTCGCACCTCGGAGCGCCTCGCCGCCCGGATCTGGGACGAGCTCACCACCCTCAAGCCCGACGTGGTGGTCGACCTGCACGCCGACGCCGCCGCCTCCATCCCCTATGCGCTGCTCGACCGTCCGGTCTCCCTGACCGGAGCGGCGGCTCGACGCATGAAGGAGGAGCTCGAACGCCTGGGATCGGCCAGCGGCCTCACCGTCGTGCGCGAGTATCCGCCCGACCTGTACCTGCGCTACGCCCTGGACCGCAGCCTGGCGGGGGCGCTGGTGAACCGGGCCCGGGTGCCGGCGATCACCGTCGAGTCCGGCCCCCGCCGCATCCTCGACCCTGCCGCCGTCACCGCGACCGCGGGTGCCGTGCGCAACATCCTGGTCGAGCTCGGCCTGTGCGCCTCCGGGCCCGGTCCGCACCCCACGCGCGTGCAGGGCGGTCCGCTCCGTCGCCACGCCGCCCCCCGCTGCCAGACCGCCGGCTGGCTCGAGGCGGTGGTCGCTCCGGGTCAGCCCTTCGGCCGCGGCGACCTGCTCGCCCGGATCCGCAGCCCCGGCGGCGCCGTCCTGGAGCAGATCCAGGCCAGCCGGACCGGCATCGTGCTGTCCTGGATCGAGGCCACCTGGCTCACCGCCGGCACCGTGACCGGCACGCTCGCGGTCAGGGAGGGTCGCTGATGGGCAAGCGCAGTCGAAAGCCAAGAGGAAACCGTCCGGATCGCGGAGGTGGCGGAAGCCAGAAGGGCGTGCAGACCCCTCCCCGCGGCGTCTGGATCGTCAACGGCTACAGCGCCGACTGGCTCGGCAAGGGCTTCCCCTGGGTCTACCCCCAGGAGATCCTCGGACGCGGCGCCCCCGCGGACATCGTCGAGCTGCGCGCCCAGGACGGGCGGGTGCTCGGGCGGGCCATCCCCGACCACGGCTGGATCGCCGCCCGGGTGTACCGCCACGACGAAGGCCCGCTCGACCGGGACTGGCTGTGGGAGACGCTCGACCGCGCCGCCGCCCTGCGCGACGTCGTCATCGAGCCCGACACCACCGCCTTCCGCCTCGTGCACGGCGAGAACGACGGCCTGCCCGGTCTGCGGATCGACTGGTGGGATCACGCGGCCACGGTCGTGCTCGACAGCCCGGCCGTCGCCCCGCTGCTCGACGACGTGCTCGACTGGCTCGAGGACCGCCGCCAGCCCCGCGCGGTCTACCTGTGCTACCGCCCCGATCCGCGCGATGATCGCGACTTCTCGAGGGTCACACCCGAGCCCGGCCTGGTCCGCGGCCACGCGCTCACCGCCGACCTCCGGGTCACCGAGCGCGGCGCGGCCTTCCTGGTGCGCCCATGGGACGGGCCCGACGTCGGGCTCTACACCGACATGCGCGCGGTGAGGCGCTGGCTCGAGCCCCACTGGGGCGGCACCGCCGTGCTGAACACCTTCGCCTACACCGGCGCCTTCTCCGTGGTCGCCGCCCTCGGCGGAGCCAGCGAGGTGGTCACGGTCGACCTGTCCGCCCCCTACCTGGAGCGCGCCGAGGCCAACTTCGTCGCCAACGAGCTGGACCCGAGCCAGCACACCTTCTGGGAGGAGGACACGTTCAAGGCGCTCGATCGCATGCGGCGCCAGGGTCAGCAGTTCGATCGGATCATCCTCGATCCTCCGAGCTTCTCCCACAGCTCCGACGGCACCACGTGGTCCGCCGCCCGCGACTACCCGCGCCTCGTCGCCGCCGCCTTCCGGGTGTGTGCCCCCGGCGGCTGGATCATCGCCGCGTCCAACCACGGCCAGACCAGCCCCCGCGACTTCCGCGGCTGGATCGTCGATGGGGCGCGCAAGGCCGGCGTGCGCGCCCAGGAGCTCGCCTGGCTCGGCCAGTCCGAGGACGTGCCCGCCGCCACCTGGTTCCCCGAGGGCCGCTACCTCAAGGTCGGCGTGTGGCGGATGCTGCCCGGATGAAGCTGCCGCCGCTGGTCGAGGCCACCCTGCTGCGCCGCTACAAGCGCTTTCTCGCCGACGTGCGCCTCCCTGACGGCACCGAGCTCACCGCGCACTGCCCGAACCCCGGCCGCATGACCAGCTGCGCCAGACCCGACATCCCCTGCCGGATCTCCCACCACCCGGGCAAGGGTCGCAAGCTTGAGTGGACGCTCCAGCAGACCTGCATGGACGGCACCTGGATCCTGGTCAACACCGCGCTTCCAAACGGCATTGTCGACGAGGCCATCCGCGCGGGCCGCATCCCCGAGCTGGCCGGCTACGAGAGCCTGGAGCGCGAGGTCCGCCTGCCGCCGCGCCCCGATGGCAAGAGCAGCCGCATCGACCTCCGCCTCCAAGGTCCCGATCGCCCCGCCTGCTGGGTCGAGGTCAAGAACGTCACCCTGCTCGACGACGACGGCGTGCTCCGGTTCCCCGACGCGGTGAGCGCCCGCGCGACGAAGCACCTCGAGGAGCTCGTGGCCCTGGTGGAGGCCGGCGAGCGGGCCGTGCTGTTCTTCCACGTGGGGCGGGGCGATGGCAGCCACGTCGAGCCCGCCGAGGCGATCGATCCCGTGTATGCGGCGGCGATCCGGGAGGCGGTCGGGAAGGGCGTGGAGGTGGTGGCGTATCGGGGGGAGATCGGGGTGGAGGCGATCGAGATCGGGGAGGCGGTGGAGGTTCGGGTTTGAACGGGGAGGACTGCCACGGGTCGCTCTCCGTCAGACCTCCGGACCTCTGCTTCTCCGTGGTGAAAGTCGAGGTCGAAACCACCGAAATCGTCGCGTCCCGTCGTAGGGAGACTACCCTTCCACCATTCCCACTTCACATTTCCCTGACTCCCCTGTCCCCTCGCCCACCGAAACGGTGTCCAACTCAGTGGCACGAGACGACGGAAGAGACATGCGACCGATCCTCCTCTCCACCATCGCGGTGGTCATTGTCGCCTGCGAGTCGGGCACCGGCGAGAACCACGACATCACCGTCGACGACGCGGTTGCGACCTCGTTCGACGCCGACGCACCTGGGCTGCTGCGCACCGAGGGAGCGGGGGAGCTGGTGGCGGTCCTGTGCGGTCAGACGCTCGACAACCCCGATCGGCTCTGGATCGACCACGGCTTCGGCTGCCTCGACGACCTCAAGGGCACCGAGGCTTCTCGCACCGCCTGGATCGAGCCCATGCCCGAGTCCTGGGACGCCGCCGCCCTCTGCGCCCTTCCCGCCCCCAGCCCCGAGTGGCACGGCGTGTCGCCGGGCTCGGACGTGATCGGGCATGAAGGCAGCTTCCTGGACGATCTGGCGAGCGATGTCGACGAAGCGTGGTTCCAGGGGACGGGCAGCGGGACCTGGAAGCGCGATGCGAGCCCGTGCGGTGGCACGCTGGACGTGGAGATCGAGATCGGGGGGTGAGGGGGCGATCGTCGGGGCGCGGGTTGGTGGCGGCCTCCGACCCCAGACCCCGCCGGGGGGACTGCCAGGGGTCGCTCTCCGTCAGATCTCCGGACCACTGCTTCTCCGTGGTGAAAGTCGAGGTCGAAACTACCGACATCGTCGCGTCTCGCGGGGTCGCGACGTGGCTCGCGGGCTCGTGGGCTCGCGGGGGAACGCTTGGTCCCGTCGAACGCGGCACCCCGCCACGCGTAGTCGGGTCGAACGCTACGCACGTAGTGGCCCCGAGTGTCGGTGCCTACGACGCGTAGTGGCCCGATTGTCGGTGCTCGAGGCGCAGGCGTCGGCATGCCACCTGCGCCGGCACGCGAAAACGGGCGTTTCTCCGTCTTGCGCACCGCCCTGAAGGCGCCCACCCCGACACTCACCCGACTACGCGTCCCCACCCCCGACATTCAGCCGACTACGCGTCGCCCACGGCCACGACCCAGGCCGGGGCCCCAGACCACCCCCAGCCCTACCCCCCGCACTCCAGCCAGATCCTCATCCGCTCCTGATCATCCGCCTCCAACCCGCCCTGTGGCGGCATCGTCGGCGGCTCCGCCCCTGCGCGCTCCAGCACGCGGTCGGCGCGCTCCCACACGTCGTCCTCGGTGTCGAACACGACGTCCTCGGGCGCTCCGTTGCGGTTGTCGCTGGTGCTGGCGTGGCAGGACTGGCAGTTCTCGCGCATGAAGTCCTGGCCGAACGAGGCGTAGGTGACGACCGGAGCGTCGGCGCAGGGGTCGTCGCTCTCGCCGCCGGCGCACCCGGCGAGGAGCGCCAGGAGGATGGGGGCCCTCACGACAGCACGCCCCACAGCGGCGCGATGCCCGGCAGGTGCTCGGCGGGGTCCATGTCGGCCAGAGCGAGCAGGGTGGCGCCCAGGGTCTCGGCCGAGAGCACAGTGTCTCCGCCGACCTCGGCCGAGTCGGGGTTCACGGTCTTGCCGTAGAACAGGCTGTCCATGCCGCCCACGACCCGGCCGCCGGTGATGCCGGGCCCGAGGAGCATGGCGCTGGTGTAGGGCCAGTGGTCGCGGCCGTTGAGCCCGTTGAGCGCAGGGGTGCGACCCATCTCGGAGAGCACGACCACGACGGTCTCGTCGGCGAGCGACGCGCTGGCCTCGCCCGGGGTGGCGCGCAGCAGCTCCATCAGCTGGCCGAGGCCGGTGAACAGCTCCTGGAAGAGCTGGGTCTGCTGGGCGTCGTTGTTGGCGTGGGTGTCCCAGCCCAGCACGTTCTGGGTGCCGGCAAACGACAGGGTCACGCAGCGGCTGACCCCGCGGGACAGGGCGTCGGCGGCCACGGCGGCCTGGTCCTCCAGGGAGGGGCCGGTGGTGAACTGCATGGCGTACTGCAGGTCCTTGAGGTCGGCGGTCTTCTCGAGGCCGCGCACCACGTCGGCGGAGAGCGACGCGTCCAGGGCGCCCCGCTGCTCCAGGGCGCG
>CALATR010000178.1 GCA_937891875.1 uncultured Pseudomonadota bacterium
CACCCGACGCCCGAGCCGGTCGCCGCCCCGGTGTCGCACAAGGCGCCGGCGACCCAGCTGCCCAACGACCGCGGTCCGCTCCGTCCGGAGCTGCTCGCCGAGGCCGACGGCGCCGACCCGGTCTCGGGGGCTCCGGTGGACGCGCCGATCGGCACGCGGCTGGTGCCCAGGCCATCTGCAAGCGCGGCGTTGCACGCAGAAGATCCCGCGGCACAGCCGGAGGCGTTCGACCCCTTCGCCGGTCTGCCCCCCGCGGCCGCGGTGGCCGGGATCCCGCCGGTGAACAGCATCGCGGGCCAGGACTACGTCAGCGCGCGCTTCGACCCGGACGAAGGCGTCGACATCACCAGCGACGACGGCGTGCGCGTCCGCATCCGCCCGGGCACCCTGGTCGACGCCCACGGTCAGCCCGCCGAGGGCCCCGTCACCGTCAGCTTCACCTACATCCACGACAAGGAGCAGGTCGCGCGCATGCCGGTCCAGCTCCGCACCCGGCGCGGCCCGCGCCCGATGCTGCTCGAGAGCTTCGGCATGGTCGACCTGTCGCTCACCTCGCCGTCCGGCCTCGTCGATCTGTCCGAGCCCGCCGAGCTGTCCTTCCCGCTCGCCGGAGCCCCGACCTACGCTGACGGCGCCGAGGCCTCGCTCTACAAGATGAACGAGGTCTCCGACCGGTGGGATCGCGCTGGCACCGGCACCGTCCAGAACGGCCGCTTCGTCGCACAGGTGCGCTCCCGCGGCACCTGGAACTGCGACGAGCCCATCGACAACACCGGCTGCGTGGTCGGCCGCCTGGTCGCCGAGGAGCCCTTCGAGCTTCCTCGCGACACGCTGGTCACCATGGAGGGGGCCGAGCGGCTGTGGCGCGCCCAGAACGTGCCCGCCGCCGACGGCAACTTCTGCATCGAGGGCGCCCCCGCCTCGCCGGCGCACCTGGACGCTGTCACCCGCTACGGCAGCGACTGCTTCGAGACGGTCCGCGTCACCAAGGCCGAGGTCAGCGAGGCCGGGGCCAGCTGCGAGCTCGGCTACCACCGCTGCACGCCCGTCGAGATCCACGTGCGCAAGGCCGAGTGTGCCGGTCCCTTCGAGCCCATGAACCAGCGCGAGACCTTCGCCGCCTTCGACATCGCCGTGCCCGAGAGCGTGCAGGGCGTGCAGATCGTCTGTGGCCCGCTCTTCCGGGTCGGCCTGACCCCCGAGGACGGCCACGTGCACCACGCGCGGATCCCCACCGACCGCCGCTGCCACGCCGACCTCGACCTGGGCCACGTCGCGTACCGCATGGAGCGGGTCAACGGCGGACAGACCTGGACCTGCACCCAGCAGGGCAAGGACTTCTCCTGCGAGGGCCCGCCCAGGGGGCAGGTCGATCCGTCACTCCTCGCCAACCGCGAGGTCATCGAGATCCTGCCACCCGGCTCGCCGTACAGCTGGACCGGGGGCGAGTAGCGGGGGCGCGACCTCGAGACGCGCCCCGACCGCCTCAGCCGATGCGCGCCGCGTTGTTGGCTTCGAAGCCGAACTGATCGACGTTGCCGGCCCAGTCGGCGAACAGCTCGTTGCCGCCGCGGATCTTCCAGTCGCTGTCGATGGTCAGGCTGGAGCTGATGCCGCCGCGGGGGCGCAGGCGCATCATCAGGCGCAGGCGGATGGGCTCGTAGACCTCCATGAGGTCGTCGAACATCACGTTGGCCAGGCGCTCGTAGGAGACCAGGCTGGAGCGGAAGGCGTCCTTGTACTGCTTCAGGCTCTTCAGCTCGATGGTCCACTCACCCGGGTAGAAGGTGAGCAGGACCTCGCCGAAGTCGGGCTGGTTGGCCACGCCGAGGAAGGTCAGCTCGGGCATGTAGATCTTCTGCTCGTACGCCTCGGTGGTCGGGTTGGCGATGCGAGAGAGGACCTCCTTCTTGCTCCAGTGGCTGTTCGGCAGCAGCTTCTGCTCCTCGAGCAGGTCGTCGCGGCTCTGCTCGCGCTCGCGGCGCAGGGTGCCGAAGGCCTTGCGGCGCATGCTGGGGGGAAGCTGGCGGAGGCCGGCGAGGACCTCGTCGTAGAGGGCGTCTTTGTCGGACATCTGCGCTCCGGAGGACGTGGCGGGCTCGGTTGCCCGCGCGGGGAGGCGGGCCGGTATCGCGTCATCCGGATGGGCGCACTGCCACCACGCGCGGCACCGCCGCCCTACTCGCAGCCCGCGTTGTCGGACAGCGGCGTCGGCGAGGTGATGCAGAAGTCGTCGCCGCGATCATCGTCGACGCCCTGCCTGGAGAGCGCCGAGGCATCGTCGGGCACCGCGGGCGCCGAGCCGGTGAAGGACAAGCCCGCCGGCACCGCCTGGGTCGAGTCCCCCCAGCGCACGAAGTCGATCGGATTGCCGAACGCGTCCTCGATCGTCGCGAAGCCGCCCTCGGTGGCGGCCCAGTCGATGTTGTCGGCCGCGCGGTAGCGCGGCGGGCTGTCGACGCCGGAGTCGTCGTCGACCAGCACGTACGGCACACGGGAGGTCAGCATCGCGCCCTCGCCCAGGCGGTAGCTGCCCCCGTCGTAGATCAGCTTCCAACCGAGCAGATCCACGCTGGTGGCCGTGCCGAGGGTGAGCTCGGCGCTGTCCGGGATCCCCATCGTCAGCTCGTTGATCCACACGTCCCCGGGGGCACCCTCGTCCAGGCACGCCGCCTCGGGACGGCTCGGCGTGGGGCGGGCGAGACAGAAGTCCGCGGCACGGTCGGTGTCCTCGGGGGTGGTGCGGGCGAGCGTCGTGCCCTGCACCACCGGCGGGGGCAGGGCCTCGTCCTCGAGCCAGACGTCCGGGGCCTCCGCGCGCACGGTCGAGCCCCCCCAGCGCACGAAGTCGACCGGGTTCGACAGCGGGTCGCGCAGGCCCAGGGAGCCAGCCTCGTCGGGCTCCCAGTCGAGCGTGTCCAGGAGCGCGGAGAAGACCAGCTGGTCCGGACGATCGACGGCGGTCTCGTCTTCTGTGATCCACACCCGGGCGCCCGGCTCGAGCGCGTAGGCGGGCAGGGGATGGGCGGTGCCGCCGTTCTCCACCAGGTACCAGTTGGTCAGGTTCACCGCCGAGCTTCCCGTGTTCACCAGCTCGACAGCGTCGTTCGGGTCGTCGACGCTGACCTCCGCGATCAGCACGCCGGCCTCCCGACCGTCCTCCAGGCAGCCCGCGTGGGCCTCGCCCGGGGAGGGCGCGCCGACGCACCAGTCGGCGGCGGACTGGGTGTCCTGGTCGTCGATCCGGGTCAGCACGGCGTGGTAGTGCGGCAGGTCGAGTGCTGTCTCCTCCCGCCACTCGGTGCCGTTGGGCCAGACCGCGTCCGAGCCGCCCCAGCGGGCGAAGTCGATGCCCCGGTCCTGGTCGTCGACCAGCGCCACCGAGCCGCCGGTGTCGCCCACGTCGTTCGCCCAGTTGATGTTGCCGCCCAGGTGCAGCACGGTCGAGGTGTCCGTGCCCGAGTTCTCGCGCAACAGGACCCGCGCGCCGGCGGCAAGGGTGAAGTTCGGCAGGTCGAAGCTGCCATCCTGGCCCTGGTCCTCGTCGGTCCACAGCAGGCGGTAGCCGCCGAGGTTGATCGCTTCGTCGGTGTTGTTGTGCAGCTCGACCTGATCGCGCAGGCCGACGTCGATCTCGCTGATCCGCAGGCCGCGCACGCCGACGCCGGCGTTGTTCACCGTGAACTCGCCGGTGAGCACCTCGGCGGAGGTGTCCGTGCCGTCGTCGGCGATGAAGCGCAGCTGCACGGCGCGGTTGTCGTAGACGTCCAGCTGGGAGCGCCAGCGGAAGGTGTAGGCCGTGCCGGTCGCGGTCGTCGGCAGGCCCGCGACCACCGAGCCGGCGGTGGCCGGGCTCCAGGTGGCGCCGTCGCTCGACCAGTCGACCCGCAGGCTGACCAGATCCTCGTCCGCATCCGCGACCAGCAGGGCCACGTCGATCTCGCCGGCCGACGGGCTGGCCGGGGTCGTCGCCGACAGGGTGGGCGGCACGTTGGGCGCCTCGGTGTCGGTGTCGGTGTCGGTGTCGGTGTCGGTATCGGTGTCGGTGTCCGCAGTGTCGACGTCGGTGTCGGCATCATCGCAGGCGATCGCTGCGAGCAGCACGACGGGTAGCAGCCACGAGGCGCGCATGGGTTCTCCTCCCTGGTTGTGGTGCGGCTACCAACCCCGGGCTTGGGGCGCCATTCCCGGGCGTCTGCCTAGCCCTGCAGCGCCGCCCGCTTCTTCCGCTCGGCCAGCCACCACGCGATCGTCGCGGCCACCACGATGAGGATGACGGTCGTCGCCAGGCGCCAGCTGGCCTGCAGGCCGAAGCCCACCAGCACGACCACGGCGAGCAGGTAGGAGCCGGCGGCCAGCTGGCCGATCAGCGACGGGCGGGGCAGGTCCTTGTGGCGGAAGCGGATCCAGAACACCGCGAGTGCGGTCAGGCCCGAGAAGATCAGCAGCACGATGGCCGCGGACTCGACCAGCTCGCGCAGGCTCTGCACGTAGAGCAGGCCCAGCGCGAGGGCGCCCTGGAGCATCACCGAGCCGGTGGGCGGGCGGTTGGGGCGGCCGCGCAGCCAGCGGGGCAG
>CALATR010000179.1 GCA_937891875.1 uncultured Pseudomonadota bacterium
GCCTACTTCGACTCCCCCTGCGCCGACCTGACCTTCACGAAGATGGCCGGCAACCTCAACAAGTGCCCCACCGGCACCGCCCGCTTCTGCGACTCTGCCAACCCGTTCAACCGCGAGGCCGGCACCCGCAACATCGTCAACATGACGGTGGACAAGGGCGAGGTCTACTACTTCCTCGTCGAGGGCGGGGATGATGCGGAGGGTGCGTTCAGCATCAGCTTGGAGTGCGGGACCTGAGAGAAGGAGTGGGCTGCGGGGTCGAGGCTTCGTACGACGCCAGGTCCAGGCGCCTTGGCTGAAGAGTGTTCACAGACGGGTTCGTACGTCTGCTTTCACCACCGAGGCGGCTCTGGTGGCGCGGACGGCGGTCTTCAACACGGAGGAGCTGAGCTCCGGAGAATTGACGGAGGTGGGAGTGGTCTCGGCGGAGACGGTCCTGAACGCGAACGGGTCTTGAGGACCCGATCGTCCGGGGGGCAGCGAGTCTGGTCGTCTCTGCCGATCAAGAAGAGGACGACTGCCTGGCAGGAATGGACCGCACAAGCGCATGGACTACGGGCTTCAGCACCTCACGCTCCGACATGCCGGGCCGCCCTCCGTCAGACCTCCGGACCTCTGCTTCTCCGTGGTGAGAGCCGACGTCCGCACATTCGACATCGAGGGCGGCGAATGCCCCGATCCCGATCGCCCTACCGCTCCAGCCGATACACCACACAAGGCGGCACACACGCCCACACGACCGGCGACACCTGCAGCGGCCCGAAGCGCTCGCGCAGCGTCTTCGCCAGCCTCCTGGCCGCCGGCAGCACCCGGCTGTGGGCGTAGGTGAAGGTCACGAAGCGGCCTCCCGGCTTCAGCGTTGCGAGCACGGCGTCCAGCACGGCGTCCTGGCGCTCGGGCTCCCAGACGGCGAAGGGCAGGCCGGAGAGGATGGCGTCGGCGTGGGGCCAGTCGCGCTCGGCGAGGAGGTCTGGGAGCTGGTGGGCGAGGGCCTCGACCACCTCGACGCGGGGGGCGGCCTGCCGGGCGATCACGGCCAGCTCGGCGACCGGCTCCAGCGCCAGGACCGGGCCGTCGTGGGCGTCCAGCAGGCGGGTGAACGGACCGGTGCCCGCGCCCAGCTCGACCACGCGATCACCAGGTTGCAAGGCTGCTTCAGCCAGCATCTGCCGCGCGAGGGCGGGGGACGACGGCCACACGGAGCCGATGTCCTTGGGATGGGCGAGGGCCTGACGGACGAAGGCGAGAGACATGCGGGTCGAATACCTTGGGCCTGGCGTGCGTCCACCGCTCCTGGAGTCGTCATGCGCCTGCTGCTGCTCGCCCTGCTTCCTGTGCCCGCGCTCGCCGGTCTTCCCGGTGAGGACGAGGTCGTCTCGACGGTCGACCTGCGGGCGAGCTCCGACGCCGACGCCCGGATTCCCATCTCGTTTGGCGTGGGCGCAGGCACGGCCATCCCGCTCGACTCCCGGATCCTGGTGCCGGACCTGGAGCTGCGCGGCGACCTGCAGTTCAACCGGCTGCCTCCGGAGGAGGTCGAGGCCTTCATGCGCGAGACCGCGGATGCCGGCTCCGACGTGCCCGACCGCCTCGCCTACACCGACCTGCGTTCCCGGATCTCCGCGCAGGCCTCCTGGGGTGCCACCTCCCGCGAGGCGGGCCTGCGCGGTCGGGTCGGCCCCCTCCTGGTCGTCGAGGGCAACGCGGGCGCCATGGACCGGCTCGCACCCATCGGCTGGGCGCCCGACTACACGGCATCCGGCCGCCTGGGTCTCACCGGCGACTTCGGCGTGGCCATGCCCTTTGGCGAGGAGGTGGGGGACCCGCTGCTCGACCTGCGCTTCGGCGCGTCCATCGCCGCCCCGGCCTTCGCCTCGGGCGGTCAGCTGTCCGATCCCGACGACCGTGCCTGGGCGCTGACCGTCGACGACCAGACCTTCGCACCGACCGGCCTGCTGGGCCGCGAGACCCGCGCCTGGGGAGACGCGGCCTTCTCCGTCGACAACCTCCGCGTCGGCCTCATGCTCGGCTTCCACCACCGCGCCCGCAGCGCCGTGGTCAAGGCCCGCGCCGGCTCCGAGAACTGGGACGTGCTCGACCAGCCCGAGACCATCGACCCGCTGGTGCAGCTGACGGTCGGCGCGCAGTTCTAGGGGCCGGGCCGCGGGGGGCGACGACATTCTTCTTCGATGGCATGGCCGCGTGCCGACAAGGTTGCTCCCCCGCGAGGTCCTCGATGCGCGCGCCCTGGCTGATCGCCACGCTGATCCTGCTTGTGTCCGGCTGTGACGACGGCACCTCGGAGACCGGGGACACCGGCGGCATCGACACCGACACCGGTATCGAAGCCATCGATCTCGACGGCGACGGCTATGCGTCGGAGGCGGACGGCGGGACGGACTGCGACGACGACAATGCAGCCGTCCACCCCGGCGCGGACGAGCTGTGCAACGAGCAGGACGACGACTGCGACGGAGACGTGGACGAGGCTGCGGTGGATGGGGAGCTCTGGTTCGCCGATACGGACGGCGACGGCTTCGGCGACGCGGATGTGTCCGTGTCCAGCTGCAGCGCCATCGCCGGCTACGTGACCGATGACCGCGACTGCGACGACACCAGCGGCGATGTGCACCCCGGCGCTGGGGCCTGCGGGTTCCCACCGACCACGCGACCATCCAGGCGGCCATCAACGCCGCGTCGGACGGCGACGTCGTGTGCATCGCGGCGGGGACCTACAAGGAGAACCTCGACCTCAAGACCGTGGAGGTGACCCTGCACGGGGTCTCGGGCTCGGCTCTGACCCTCGTCGATGGCGGGGGAGCCGCGTCGGTGGTGAAGGTGACCGGCAAGCAGACCGCCGACACCGCGCTCGAGGGGCTGACCCTGACCGGCGGTGATGCCACGCAGGGGGCCGGGCTCTACGTGCTCGACAGCTACCTGGCGCTCGACGACGTGGTCCTTGACGGCAACACCTGCAGCTCATCCTCCTGCGCCGGCGTGGGCGCGTGGGTGTCGGGGGCGCCGTCCGCGCTTTCCTGGGAAGATGTCAGCTTCGAGGCGCTCTCTTGCGAGAGTGGGGCCTGCTCCGGCACGGGCCTGTACCTCACCGGCTCGGAGCTGACCGTGGACGGACTCACCGTCTCCGGGCTGACCACCAGCGCCGACACCTGCACACCGACCGTGCGTGGCGGGTTTGCGTACGTGACCGGCGGCGGCGACCTGGTGCTGAAGAACGGGACCATCGACGACGTGCTGGTCCAGCTCTCCGCGCCCGGCTCGACCTGCACCACCCGCCATCTGGTCGGCTATGGCGGCGTGATCCGGGCCGACTCCAGGACATCCCTGCAGCTGGACACGGTCGAGATCTCCGCCGTCGACTGGGCCGTGACCACCACAGGCACGACCAGCGGCATCACCTCCTTCATCTACGGCGGAGTCATCAACGCCGAGTACATCGGGGTGCAGCTGGACGACGTCACGATCAAGGACATCGACATCTCCCTGCCCGAGGTCACCTCGACGCCGACGGTGCGCATGCAGATGGACGGCCTCGTCGCCCGGGCGGAGACGTACACCATCGACGGCTTGACCCTGCAGGATCTCGCCTTCGACCTCCACAACGGCAGCAGTGTGATGGTCGCTGAGGTCGGAGCGACGTCCAAGGTCACGAATCTCACGGTCGACACGGTCAGCGTCAAGTCTGCCAAGTTCGTGAAGGGAGGCGTGTGGCGGGCGGATGAGACTCCGCTGACCCTCTCGGACGCCACCTTCAGCGACGTGTCGGTCTCCACCGCGTCGAGCATCACCGGCGGGTTGATCTGGTCGTCGAGCTCGGGACCGGTGAGCATCTCGGACTCCGTGTTCGAGAACAACAGCGTCGATAGCGGCCTGCACGTGTCCGGCGGCATGATCGAGGTCGGCTACTACGACAACGCGACCCTGGACCACGTCGACTTCTTCGACAACACCATCGATGGCCCCGACGTGGTCGGCGGGATCTTCGCCCAGGCAGACACCGACGGGCTCGGCGACACCTTCACCCACGTCGACATCCGCGGGACCACCGTCACGGCGACGGACAACGTGTTCGGCGGCGTGATCCATCACCGCGCCCGCCTCAAGGTGACCAACCTGATCATCGCCGGAAGCTCCATCACGTCGACCAACGACACGCGCGGCGCGCTGGTGGACCTGTACAGCACGGCCTCGGTCACGATCACCAACGCCAGCCTCACCGGCACCACGGTCAGCACGGGCAGCTCGGCGAAGACCACCGGCGGGGCGTTCAACGTGGACTACGACGCGTCCCTGACGCTGACCAACACGGACGTCAGCTCCCTGTCCGCCTCGTCCGGCACGCTGTCTGGGGGCGTCATCGCCATGGACTTCGGCGGCCGGCTCACGACCAGCGCCTGCAACTACGACAGCGTCTCCTCGGCGTTCGCGGGATCCGCCTCGTCCAGCGGCTTCATCAACAAGGCGCCCGGCTACACCAGCACGTCAGGCGCCTCGACCACCTGGACCCTCACCCTGGCGTCCGGGTCGAGCCTCATCGACGTCGGCGACTCGGCCATCACGGACGCGGACGGGACCCGGTCGGACATCGGGGCCTACGGCGGACCCGGCAGTGCGGGGTGGTGAGTTCTGGGCGTTGAAGGCGCTCAGTTGGTGAACGTCACTGCGGTCATCTCCGCGAAGGAGTCGTACTCCACCTCGGGCTCCTGGACCTCACAGCGTCGGATGAGTCCTTCACCATTGAGCTCCAGGTAGACCGTCGCGGCCGAGCTGGCCTCGGCGAGCTCTTCGGCACACAGCTGCTGCCACCGATCGACTGTGGTCGGACCCCACATGTCGTCGCCCTCCAGCGTCTGCTCGGTCGGGCCGTCCCCACCGAACTCGTCCTGGGTCTCGATGTGCTGGGTCACCGCCGCGCCATCGACTACCTCGGTGGTCACGATGTCGGTCCCGTTGTACCGCTCGTGGCGAAGCTCCCAGGTGTAGGTGTCACCGCGTTCGGTCACCAGCTGGGCCCAGGTGTCCTGGGCCTGCTGGACCCGGGCCTGCTCTTCGTTCCCTGCCTCTTCGCTCCCCACCGCCGTACACGCGCTCGCCAACAGCAGCAGCGTACCGGCGAAGACCCGTCGGACGTCGTGGTTCACCATGTCTCCTCCTCATCGCCTCGGGCGGCGACGCTCCCCGTGCCCACCCCCACCATAGCGCCGCAACCCCACGCTGCCTCGTTCGATGGTCGGCGGGCCATAAGGCACAGGCTTCCCCGGAGGCTCCGTGCTCACGACCTGGCTCGTGCTCCGCTTCGTGAAGTGGCTCGGCATCGCGCTGTTCGGCGGCGGGCTCGCCGTCGCCCTGGCCTCCCGCGAGCCCCGCACGCGCTTCCTCGGGGGCCTCGGGCTGGGCACGATCGGCCTCCTGGTGACCTGGATGGCGGGCTACGGCCTGCTCAAGATCGCAGGCGGGCACATCTGGGACACCCACGTGCTGGGCGCCATCCTGGGCAGCCTGGCGGCGCTCGCTGGAGGGGCGCTGGGCGGGCTGCTCCGCAACCGGGTCGTGCCGACTGCACTCGTGGTCGGTGGCCTGACCGCGGCCATCGGCGTCATGACTGCCCGGACCGATCCCACCGCCCAGCTCGTGCTCGGCGCGGTGCTGCCCGCCGCGATCGCTGCGGTCGCCGCCCTGCTCGCCGGCCTGCTCCTTCCCGCTCACAACACCGACGCCGACGTGTCCAAGCACGCCGTCACCCGCTGGTTCGCCTGGGTCGCCCGCGCCGAGGGCACCTCGCTCCTGGTGCTGCTCTTCGTCTTCATGCCCCTCAAGTATGGCGCGGACATCGAGATCGACGGCGGGCAGGGCTGGGTCGGCTGGGCCCACGGGGTGCTGCTCTTCGTCTACCTGCTCGCCCTGGGCGGGGCGGTGGCCGTCGCCCGCTGGGGCGTGCTGGCCGCGATCGTCGGCTTCATCGCGTCCACCGTGCCCTTCGGCACCTTCGCGTTCGAGTGGTGGATGGCCCGGAGGGACCGCGCCCGCGCCGAGGCCGCTGCTGGCTGACCGGCGAGCGGAATCCCTTCGATGGCGCGCCGCCGTGCCGACAAGTACGTTGTCCTGGGGGAGGTCCTGCATGCGCGCGCTCTGGTTGATCGCCACGTTGATCCTGCTGGTCTCCGGCTGTGACGACGCCGCCGTGGACACCGGGCTCGACAGCGACACCGGGGCCGACACCGGCGTCGACACCGACACCGGGATCGACACGGACACGGACACGGACACGGACACCGACCCGGACACCGACTTCGACTCGGACACCGAGATCGGCATCCCGGTCGACCTGGACGCCGACGGGTTTGCGTCGGTGGCGGATGGCGGCATGGACTGCGACGACGGGGATCCATCGGTCAACCCCGGCGCGGACGAGCTGTGCAACGGCCTGGATGACGACTGCGACGGCGACGTGGACGAGGACGCGGTGGACGTGCTCGTCTGGTTCGCGGACACCGACGACGACGGCTTTGGAGATCCTGAGGCCGCCCTGCCGACGTGCGGCATTCCCGAGGGCCACGTCGACAACGACCGCGACTGTGACGACACCAGCGCTGCCGTGCACCCGGGCGTGCCGGAGGTGTGCAACGGGATCGACGACGACTGCGATGGCGGGGTCGACAAGGACGCCGTCGACGCGCGCGTCTGGTACGCCGACCTCGACCGCGACGGCTTCGGCACCCCGTGGGCCACCCGGACCGCCTGCTCGGCCCCGGCGCCGTACACGGACAACGACACCGACTGCGACGACACTGACGACGAGGTGAACCCGGGGGCGGACGAGGTCTGCAACGGCGTCGACGACGACTGCAACACGGTGGTCGACGACGATCCCGTCGACGGCACCCCGGTCTACCGGGACAGCGACGGGGACGGCTACGGCGACTTCTTCTCCCGGAAGCTCGTGTGTGCCGTTCCGTCCGGCTGGGTCACCGACGGAACCGATCTGGACGACACCGACGCCACCATCGTGGGCGGCGGCACCGAGATCTGCGACGGAAAGGACAACGACGGCAACGGGGTGATCGACTGGGGCCTGCGGGTGCCCACCGACTACTCGACCATCCAGGCGGCGATCAACGCGGCGTCCGACGGCGAGGTCGTGTGCATCGCCGCCGGGACCTACAAGGAGAACCTCGACCTCAAGACCGTCGAGGTCACCCTGCACGGGGTCAGCGGCTCCGCGGTGACGATCATCGACGGCGGGGGCAAGGCGTCGGTGGTGATGGTGACCGGCAAGCAGACCGCCGACACCGCGCTCGAGGGGCTGACCCTGACTGGCGGCCAGGCGAAGGAGGGCGCCGGACTCTACGTGAAGGACAGCTATGTGGCCCTCGACGACGTGGTCCTCGACGGCAACTCCTGCGGCGCGTCCTCCTGTGCTGGCGTCGGGGCCTGGGTGTCGACCGCGCCCTCTGCGCTCACCTGGGAAGATGTCAGCTTCGAGGCCATCTCCTGCGAGAGTGGGGCGTGCTCCGGCACCGGCCTCTACGTCACCGGCACCGACCTCACGGTGGACGGACTGACGGTCTCCGGAGTCACCAACAGCGCGGACACCTGTTCGCCGACCCTGCGCGGCGGGTTCGCCCACGTGACCGGTGGCAGCGACCTCGTGCTGAAGAACGGGACCATCGACGACGTGCTCATCGAGATGGCCGCACCCACCTCCAGCTGCAGCACCCGCCACCTGGTCGGATACGGCGGGGTGGTGCAGGCCGACGCGAAGACCTCGCTGAAGCTGGACACGATCGAGATCTCCAACGTCGACTACACGGTGACGACCTCGGGAACCAGCAGCGGCATCACGTCCTATGTCCGCGGTGGGGTCATCGACGCCACGGCCGTCGGCGTGCAGCTCGACGATGTCACGGTCAAGGACATCGACATCTCCCTGCCCGAGGTGACGTCGACGCCGACGGTGCAGATGAAGGCCCATGGCCTGGTCGCCCATGCGAAGAGCTTCACCATCGACGGGCTCACCCTGCAGGACCTGACCTTCGACTTCCATGACGGCAGCAGCCTGATGGTCACCGAGCCCAGCGGCCTGTCCAAGGTGACCGACTTCACCGTGGACACGGTCAGCCTCGAGTCCACCAAGTACGTCCAGGGCGGCGTGTGGCGCGCGGTCGAGAGCCCGCTGCTGATGTCCGATGCCACCTTCACTGGCGTGTCGATCACCACCGCGGCGACCATCACGGGCGGGCTGATCTGGTCGTCCAACTCGGGAACCGTGAAGGTGACGGACTCGGTGTTCGAGGACAACAGCGTCGAGGGCGGACTGCAGGTGTCCGGCGGCATGATCGAGGTCGGCTACTACGACTCGACCACCCTGGACGGCGTCGACTTCTTCGACAACACCATCGTCGGCCCTGATGTGGTCGGCGGGATCTTCGCCCAGCAAGACACCGACGGGCTCAGCGACGTCTTCACCCACGTGGACATCCGCGGGACCACCGTCACGGCGACGGACAACGTGTTCGGTGGGATCATCCACGAGCGCTCGGGCGCCAAGTTCACCAACCTGATCATCGCCGGCAGCTCCATCTCGTCGACGAACGACATGCGCGGCGGGCTGGTGGACCTGTACAGCACGGCATGGGTCACGGTGACCAACGCCAGCCTGACCGGCACGACGCTCAGCACCGGCAGCACGAAGAAGATCAGCGGCGGAGCGTTCGCCGTGGACTACGACGCCACGCTCACCCTCGTCAACACCGACGTCAGCGACCTCACCGCGTCGTCGGGCACGATGTCGGGCGGTGTTGCGGACGTGGTCTTCGGCGGCAGGTGGAGCGCCACCACCTGCAACTATTACAACGTCTCGCCGGCCTTCTCGGGCACCGCCTCGTCCACGGGCTTCATCAACAAGGCGCCCGGCTACACCAGCACCTCGGGAGCCTCGACCGCATGGACCCTCACCCTGACGTCGGGGTCGGACCTCGTCGATGCCGGCGACTCCACGCTCAAGGACGCGGACGGCACCCGGTCGGACATCGGGGCGTACGGTGGACCGGGCAGCACCGGCTGGTGAGGCTCAGCGCAGGGCCGCGGCGTGGTGCGCTACGTGATCGCCCATGAAGGTGCTGACGAAGTAGTAGCTGTGGTCGTAGCCGGCCTGCAGGCGGTAGGTGACCGGGTGGCCGGCCTCGTGGGCGGCGGCCAGGAAGGGGCCCGACGGGAGCTGGGTCTCGAGGAAGGGATCGGCCGCACCCTGGTCGATGAGGATGGGCAGCTTCTCCGTCGAAGACGCGATCAGCTCGGTGGCGTCATAGGCGGCCCAGGCGGCGCGATCCGGGCCAAGATAGGCGGAGAACGCCTTCTCTCCCCACGGCACCGCGCTTGGCGTCAGGATGGGGGCGAAGGCGCTGACGCTGCGGAAGTGGCCCGGGTGGCGCAAGGCGAGCACGATCGCGCCGTGGCCGCCCATCGAGTGGCCGGTGACCCCACGGGCCGGGTTGTTCGTGAAGGCCGCGCACAGGGCGGGCAGCTCCTCGATGACGTAGCGGTCCATCTTGTAGTGGGCGGACCAGGGGGCCTCGGTGGCGGTCAGGTAGAAGCCCGCGCCCTTGCCCAGATCCCAGCCCTCGTCGTCGGCGACGTCGTCCCCGCGCGGCGAGCTGTCGGGGCAGACCAGGATGATCCCGTGCTGGGCACAGAACTGCTGGGCACCGCCCTTGGTGATGACGTTCTGCTCGGTGCAGGTGAGCCCGGACAGGTAGGTCAGCACCGGCAGATCGCGCCCCTCCCAGTGGGGTGGCAGGTACACCCCGACCCGCATCGTGCAGCCGAGCACGGCCGAGTGGTGCTCGATGACGCGCTGCTCACCACCAAAGGACGCGCGACGCTCGACGATCTCCATGGAGTCCTCCCGTTGGGGCGCGGAGCGTAACGGGTCGTGGAGGTGTTGCGAGGGGGTCGAGGGCCGCTGGTCTCGTGGGGCTTTCGCCGCGGACGAAGTCGGTGGTCCGGGCGGTGTCTCTCACCGCGGAGAAGCGGAGGCCCGGAGATCTGACGGAGGTGGGAGCATCGAGCCCAACGGCCCTCGACTGCGCGTCATGGACCTTCCAATCCAAAGAACCCGATCGAGTCGCTACAGGACGCGCGTCCCGCCCCGACGCTCTCCGTCAGACCTTCGGGACTCAGCTCCTCCGTGTTGACGGCCAGCGCACGCACTGTCGAATCCCGCGCTCCGCCGAAGGCGCCGCTGACGCCATCGTCTTCGGAAGCCTGCCCCTACGGCAGCTCGACCCGCCCGAACCGCTCGATCCGATGGAAGTCCGGCCCGTTCCCCGGCAGCTCCTGCCACGACAGATACCGGCGTTCTTCCCCGGTTCCGTGGATGGCGGTCACGTTGATCCGGTCGGCGCCCAGCGGCAGGTAGGTCCTCGGGATCCGCGCGGTCGCGGTCCAACGCTCCCCTTCGATCCGCGCGTCGAGGTCCAGGGGCAGGTGGGTCTGGACCGGGTTCCGGGCCCCGTCGAGCTGGAGCACGATGTAGTGGCCGTGGGGGCCGACCTCGACCTCCAGGTAGCGGTCGTTCATGCCCAGCACGAAGAGCTCGACCACCTCGTGGTTCCACAGCCGCCAGGTCGAGCCCCGGGCCTCGATGGGCGGCGGGTCGGCGTGGAAGGGTGCGTCGACCGTGAGGATCAGGTGGTCGCCGCCGTCGCCGAGGCGCACGTGCACCACCTCGGACGGCTCCGCGGGGGTGCCGTCCCACAGGGTGTCGACGGTGATCTCGAGGTCGCGCATGGGGCTCCACGTGCCCGCGGTCAGCAGGGCGGCGAGGGGGAGCATCGCACGGCTCACCCGCAGATCGACTCTCCGCCGTCCACCCGCAGCACGTTGCCGGTGATCCAGTGGGTACCTGGACCGGACAGGGCCATGAGCGCCTGGGCCACGTCTTCGGGGGTCGTCAGGCGGCCGCTCGGGTTGCGCGCCAGGGCGGTCTCGGCGATCTCGGCCGCACCCGGGATCTTCTCCAGGGCCGGCGTGCGCGTGACCCCCGCCATGATGGCGTTGGCGGTGATCCCCCGCGGCGCGAGCTCGAGGGCGAGCTGCCGGATGTGGGACTCCAAGGCGCACTTTGCAGCGCTGACCGCACCGTAGCTCGGCCACACGGCGATGCTGCCCGACGAGGTCATGGCGTAGATCTTCGCCGGCCGGTCGAACGCGTCGCGCGCGACCAGATCCTGGGTCCAGTAGACGAGGCTGTTGGCCATGACGTCCAGGGTCATGTCCAGGTGCCGCCGCCCGATCGCCTTGTCAGCGATGAACGGGCGCAGGGTGCCGAAGGCGAGGCTGTGCAGGAGCACGCCCACCTTGCCGCCGTGCTCGGCCATGGCGGCGTCGAGCGCGTCCAGGGCCTCGGCGCGGACGTCGTCACTGGCGGCGTTGCCGTTGTGGAAGACGACCGGGACCCCGTGGCCGCGGAGCTCCTCCATGAGGGCCTCGACCTGGGGCAGGGTGCCGCGGCGATCCATGTGGGCGCCGAAGATCGGGTGACCGGCGGCGGCGAACTCGCGGGCGACCGCCGCGCCGAAGCCCGAGCTGCTGCCCAGGATGACGACCCAGGGCTTCATCTCACTCACCGCCCGCGGGCTCGACGTCACCTTCAGGCGCTTCGGCGCCACCGGGAGCAGGCGCGCCGCCGGCCTCGGCACCGCTGGCCTCCGACTTGTCGCCGTCCTTCTCCCAGACGATCTCGTTCTCGGCGAGGAGCTCGGTGCGCAGACCCTGCAGGGCCTCCTGACGGAGCTGGTCGCGGATCTTGTCCTCGACCTCCTCGAGGGGCACCTGGTCGCGGCGGCCGGTGATGCGCAGGATGTGGAAGCCGAGGCGACCCTCTACCGGGCCGATGACCTCGTTGAGCGGGGCGTTCTCCCACTGATCCTGCAGCTCCATGATCGGAGCGCGCAGGGTCCAGCCCAGGTCTCCGCCGTGCTGGTCGATGCCCTGCTCGATCGAGTGCTCCTTGGCTGCGGCCAGGAAGTCGATCTTGCCGGCGTTGATGTCCTCGACCAGCTGGTTCGCCAGGTCCTGGCGCTTGACCAGGATGCTCTGGACCTGGGCCTGGGGGCGGTTCAGCCGGCTGCCGAGCGAGGCGTAGCGCTCCTTGACGGCCTCCTCGGTGACGCGATCCTCGGCCAGCTTCTTCATGTAGTAGCTGCCCAGGATCTCGCGCTGGGCGAGGGCCATGGAGTCCTTGACGTCCTGCTGCTCGTGGATCTTGTCCTCGAGGGCCTTGTGGTAGAGGACCTCGGTCAGCGCCATGCTCTCGAGCAGGCCCTTCATGCGGGTCTCGTCCTCGAGCACCTGCTCCCGCACCTCGGCCGGCGCCGGGGCCAGCGCCACGTCCACCATGCGCTGGGTGACCTCGTGTCCGTCGACAGTGAGGAGCACCTCGTCGCCGATGTCGATGACACCCGGGACCTGTTCCTCCGGGGCGGGCTCGCAGGCGACCAGCATCAGGGACAGGGCGAACAGCATTCCGCGCACGGGGACCTCCAGGTGACGGGCGAAGGGGCCGGGGCTATCCCGGTTGGGCATGAACCTGCTACCCGAGAGCTTCGCCGCCGCGGATCCGGCCGCCACCGCCCGCGCGCTGCTGGGCCAGCACCTCGTCCGTGACGGCGTGGTGCTGCGGATCACCGAGACCGAAGCCTACGGCGCGGATGACGACACGGCGAGCCACGCCCACCGCGGCCGCACACCCCGCAACGCGCCGATGTTCGGACCGCCCGGACGCGCCTATGTCTACCTCTGCTACGGCATCCACCACCTGCTCAACGTGACCTGCGGCCCCGATGGCAGGGCGGGTGCGGTGCTCATCCGCGCCTGCGAGCCGGTCGAAGGCCTCGACCTGGTGCGCGAGCGTCGCGGCGGCAAGGACGGGCCGGTCCTGCTCACCGGACCGGGCAAGGTGGGGGCGGCGCTGGACCTGGACACCGGGTGGTCGGGCCATCCGCTGTGGCAGCCCGGGGGACTGGAGCTGCGAACGGGACCGGTCGTGACCGAAGCCGTGGTGGGCCCGCGGATCGGCATCGGCTACGCGGAGCCTGCCTGCCAGGAGGCGCCCCTGCGCTTCGCCGTGGCCGGCAGCCGCTGGGTCTCCCACCGGCGGGGCCTGCGCCCGGAGCGCAGCGGATAGGAGAGTCCATGGCCCGCTTCCACGAACGCATCATGGGTGTGTACTTCGACGATCTCGACCCGTACGAGATCCTGCATAATGCAAGGTACATCCTTCTCTTCGAACGCACGCTCGGCTCGCTGTGGGAGGAGATGGGCTACGGTGGCCTGCAGGAGCGCGCGGAGGCGATGCACCTCGTCCGCGCCAACACCATCGAGTACCACCGGCCCTTTCGCGGCACGGGCAAGGCGCGGGTCCGGGTGTGGATCGAGCGGCTCGGGCGCTCGTCGATGACGTTCGGGTTCCGGATCATGCCCATCGACGAGGACGTCGACTACGCGAGCGGCACCCGGGTCGTGGTGCACATCGCCGGCGAGCCCTGGGCGCCCGCCCCGTGGCAGGACGCGTTCCGCAAGCAGGTGGCCCCCTGGGTCAACGGGGAGGGAGTGGGATGAGATCGCTGCTGCTGTGGCTCGTGCTCGCGACGCCGGCCCTCGCCGCCGATCCGCCTGCAGACGCCGAGGACGAGCCGTCTGGAGAGCCCGCCGGCGAGGGGTCGACCGAAGAGCCCGCCGGAGAGGGCGGTCCCGACGGCCTGCGGATCCCCGATCCCGCCGATGCGGCGAAGCTCGCCCCGAAGGCCGATCCCTCCACGAGGCCACCCGGCGTGCCCGAGGGCTGGACCGAGGTCCCGCTCGAGCCCGAGGACCTCGCCGACGACGCCGAGGTCATCGTGTGGGGCACCGCCGCCACCCGGGCGGCGCGCGCTTCGGTCGTGCGCGCGTTCGAGGAGCAGGGCTGGGAGGTCCGGCGCCGCAAGAACAACGGCGACGTCGTGTTCAAGGGACCCGAGGGCTGGATGGGCTCGGCGCGGCTCTCGCCGGACGGGCTCATCAGCTTCCGCAGGCGGCTGCTGTCCTGGGAGCCGGTCACCCCGGTGGAGGGGCCGCCATCGGATGGTTTCGGCGCGTTGGACCCGGACTACCGCGGGACGGCGGGCAACACGCGGGGCGGCCTGCAGGGACCGGCGAGCACCCGGAAGCTGGAGCCGCATCGCCGGGAGGTGCTGGAGGCGACCGACGACGAGGTGCGACACCTGCGCCGCGTGCTCGCCGAGACGCAGCTGCAGCAGCAGATCGCCGTGATCCCCGATCGCCTGGACGCCCTGTGGAACCACGGCGCGTCCCTGACCGGCGGTCCCCCGGTGGGCACGCCCGAGGCGCGGCGCGCGGAGGTGCTCGACTACTGGGCGACCCGGCCGGCCACCCGGGAGGGGCGGCTGGTCATGGCGGTGGTCGAGGACTGGCTGGGCGCCGTCGTGCAGCAGAGCGAGCACCCGCTGACCCAGGCCGAGCTCGAGGCCGCGGCGGCGCGCCGAAGCGACGGTCGCTGGCCGCTTCCGAGGTAGGCCAGGGCGCGGGGCACGGGCTCGTCAGGGTCCAGCCGATGTCAAGGCGGAACACCGCCCTGCGGGGGGGCGGCAGCCTGCGCTATCCTTGCGCGACGCGAGATGTGTCGCGCTCGGAGGAGACATGCTGCGCTGGGCCTCGATGGCCGTCTTCGCACTGAGCCTCGCTGCCTGCGATGGTTCCAACTGCGATTCGGACGGCAACTGCGACACCGACCCCGGGGACACGGGCGACACGTCCGACACCGCGGACACGGACGACACGTCCGACACCGACACCGACGACACCGACACCGACACCGACCCCGAGGACACGGGCGACACGGGTGACACCGGCAGCGGCGGCCTCGACGCGCGGTGCAGGGACCAGGGCCGCTTCCAGTGCGCCAGCAACGTCAACAGCTGCGCGCGGGTCTGTGGCGAGGTCGACGGCAAGTTCATGCAGTACTACGTGGACGAGCTCTCGGGTCTCGATCAGGTCAAGTGCAACCTGGACAATGACGATCCGGCGTTCGTGCTGCTCGCCGATCTGAAGAACGAGCAGTACCTGGTCGTCAACATCGCCGACAAGCGGTTCACCGAGGACTCCGGCACCTACAAGATCCAGCTGGGCGTGGACGCGGACACGAGCCAGGTCGACTTCAGCCAGGACGACGGCACGGCGCTCTCCTACGGCACCAACGCCGCCGGCACCGGCGACGACGATCCGCCGGTCTACGGCAGCGGCTCCGGCGACGTGCTGCAGTGGAACAAGCCCTCGCCCGACGGCGACGGCGTCTTCCTCGTGAAGATGCTGGCCAACGAGGTCTACCGCAAGAAGGGCGGACGCCTCGACGGCGGCGACAACGACGCCAAGACCGGCCCCGTGCAGATCGAGCTGCAGGGTCGCTGCCGGTAGGTCGCCGCGAGTCGGCACAGCGGATCTCCCCACCGGGCGCTACCCTGCGACGGAACGCACGGGCACGCCTGGAGGAGACATGCTGCGCTGGACGTCGATCGCCGTCCTCGGACTCGCGCTGGTGAGCTGTGACGCCGCGGACTGTGAGTCCGACGGCAACTGCGTGACCGACACGGACACCGACAGCGGGTCGGACACGGACACGGACACGGACACCGATACGGACACGGACACGGACACGGACACCGATACGGACACGGACACGGACACGGA
>CALATR010000180.1 GCA_937891875.1 uncultured Pseudomonadota bacterium
GGCAGCGAGGCTGGCCTCATCCGCATGAGCGCCAGCGCCGCCCACTTCGCCTACGAGCTCGACTTCGCCGTGGACCTCACCGCGCGGTTGATGGGGTACTAGGCGGGTTCTACCCGCACCCCTGGCGGTCGCAGTCCTGGTCCACCAGGCCGTCCCAGTCGTAGCTGCGGGTTCCGAAGCGCACGTCGCCGCCCTCGTTCTCGAGCTCGCCGTCGCCGAACCTCGCCGCGCGGACCTCCATCCACCCGCCGACGTGCAGCGGCGTGCTCCGGTTGCCCTCGAAGACGCCGCCGCGCACGGTCGCACCCTTGCGCGCCCACACCTGGCTGTAGTCGTTGTCGCGCATCGTGGCCTGGCGCAGGTCGAGCGCACCGGTCACCTCGACCTCGCAGCGGGTGCAGCCGACCAGCTCCAGGTCCTCGATCTCCGCCGTGTGCCGCAGGGCCGAGTCGAACATGACGTACGCGTCCTCGCCCTGCAGCGAGAATCGGCTCGCCTCCTGGGTCATGGCAGAGAAGGACGCCCGCGCCGGTCCGATGACGTCGACGTCGGTCAGCACGGCGGAGGGGCCCAGGTAGCGCAGCCGCGCATCGCCGATCAGGCGCACGCCCTCGAGCTCGAGCGCGCCGGTGCGCAGGCGGTCGGGGAGGATGCGGTCGGACGTGAGGTCGAGGTGCTGGAGCACGAGGTCGGTCTCGTCCGAGGCCAGGGAGAACAGGTCCTGGTCGGCGAGCGCCGAGAGCGAGGTCTCGCTGCCGAGGTGCGCGGCGCCGGTGACGGTGAGGCGCTCGACGTCCGGGCCCACGTCGAAGCGCATGCGGTGGGCCCCGCCGCACAGGTCCAGGTGCACGTCCCCAAAGGCGACGACCAGGCGGGCGTCCAGCTCCTGGCGGGGGATCTTCTCGCCGGAGATGAGGATGGAGCCGAGTCCGGCGGCCGTGGAGCTGCAGGGCTCGTCGGCGATCAGCGCGGTCTCCGGGATGGTGGCGCACCCGGCGACGAGTCCCGCGATGCCGACCAGCAGATGCCTCATCTCGCCCCCCGAGGGTGTGTCCGTCCGCGGATCATGCCAGCCCGCGGTCCTCGGGTCCAGCCTCAGCCCTTGCCGTCCAACAACACCAGCACCACGACCGCCCGGCACCAGCGCACCCACTCTCCGCGGGCCAGGTCTGGGCCCGCGCCGACGAGCGTGCGCAGCAGCCCGGTCATGGTGGTGCGTCCGCCCAGGAGCGCCCGCCCCTGGTGGTGGAGCGCTGCACCGGCATCGCGCAGGGCCTGGGCCTGGGCCGTCAGGGCGTCGGCCAGGGCCGGATCGGTCGCGCGGCGGGCGGCGAGCTCCAGCAGGAGCTCGTCGAGGAAGTCGGGCTCCATGCGCAGCAGGTTCTGCAGCCAGCGGGGCGCGTCCGTGGCCATGGAGGGCGCGGTCGGGGCGTAGCCTCGGTCGACAAGCACGCGGGCGTGCAGGCATCCCGCGCAGAGCAGGAGCGCCTCGAAGTCGTCCACGCCGGGCAGGTCGAGGGGAGGGGGCGCGCCGTGGTGGCGGCGGTGCATGGACACCGCGCCGTGGCCGACCCGCAGCTCGTCGACGACGCCGACCCAGTCTACGATCCCCGGCAGCTCGGCCAGGGAGTCGGCGAGGGGGACGGGGTCCAGCGGGGCCGCGCCGGACAGGGGTGCGACGAAGCTGCGTACGTGCGCCTTGACCGCCACGAACGCCTACTTTGCGGCGATCCGGGCGCCCTGGCAGGCGGCCTCGACGTCGGCGATGCTCTTGGGGATGTCCGCGGTCAGCACGTCGGGCTCGCCGGCAGTGACCAGCACGTCGTCCTCGATGCGCACGCCGATCCCGCGGTAGCGCTCGGGGGCGGACTCGTCGTCGATGGGGATGTACAGGCCGGGCTCGACGGTGACCACCATGCCGGGCTGCAGCGCGCGGCTCTCGCCGGGCTCGTGGTAGAGGCCGACATCGTGCACGTCCAGGCCGAGCCAGTGGCCGGTGCCGTGCATGTAGTACTTCTTGTGGGCCTCCTCCTCGATGAGCGCGTCCACGTCGCCCTCGAGCAGGCCCAGCTTGACCATGCCCTCGGTGAGGATGCGGGTCGCGACCTCGTGCATGTCCTGGTACGGGCGCCCCGCGCGGGCGGCGTCGATCGCCGCGAGCTGCGCGTCGAGCACGATCTCGTAGACCTCGCGCTGCTCGCGGGTGAAGCGGCCGTTCACCGGGAAGGTGCGGGTCACGTCGGCGGTGTAGAAGCCGACCTCGGCGCCGCTGTCGATGAGCAGCAGATCACCGTCCTCCAGCGGCAGGTCGTTCTTGATGTAGTGCAGGATGCAGGCGTTCTCTCCGCCGGCCACGATGTTCGTGTAGCCGGGGCCTTCGCCGCCCTCCCGCCGGTAGACGTAGGTGAGCAGGGCGTCGATCTCCCACTCGCCGACCCCGGGTGCCGCCTTGGCCATGGCCTCGCGGTGGGCGATGCCCGAGATGCGGGCCGCCTCGCGCATGACGGCGATCTCGGCGTCGTTCTTGATGAGGCGCAGCTCGTGCAGGAGCTTGGCCGGGTGGTGGAAGGTGAGGGGAGTCGGCAGCTTGGACTTGCGGGACTTGCGCTGGGTCTTGCGCAGGACCGCGGCCAGGAGCGCGTCGTGCTCGGGCTCGTCGGCCCAGGCGTAGTGCAGTGCGGTGACGCCCTGGAGCAGATCGACCAGCTTGTCCGGGAGCTCCGAGATCTCGTGAGCCTCGTCCACGCCGTAGTCCTCGACCGCACCGCGCGGGCCCGGCCGGTACCCGGTCCAGGTCTCGAGCTCGGGGTCCTTCTTCTGCACGAAGAGGGTGAACGGAGCCTCGCCGTGCTTGACCAGCAGCGCCACCTCGGGGTCCGGCCAGCCGGTCAGCCAGTACAGGTCGCTGGACGGGCGGTAGCGGTACTCGGCGTCGCCGTTGCGCAGGTGGTGCGGGCTGCCGAAGAGCAGCACGGCCTCCCCCTCGGGCAGGCGGTCCAGCAGGGTCTTGCGATGCAGGGCGAAGTCTGGGGTCATGGGGTCTCCGACAAGTCCGATCCGTAGCCCCTGCGCGGGGTTGCGTCTATGGCGGCGAGCGCCCCGAGTGCGGGCTATCGAGGGCAGGCAGAGAGGTGCCCCTGTCCACGCCTGCTGACTCCGAGCCACTCTCCGCGGCGATCCTGGCCGACCTCGAGGCCTGGGCGCGCCTGTCCGGCTGGTCCCGCCAGCACGTCAAGTCGGTCGAGCGCTTCCACAAGCACCTCGGCGAGCCCGATCCCTTCCGTGTGCTGGACGTCGGCTGCGCGCTGGGCGGCCTGCTGGAGGAGCTTGCGGGGTGGGGCCAGCGCGCCGGCGTGTGCCTCGAGCTGGTCGGCGTCGAGCGCTCCGAGGAGGTCGTGGCCCAGGCCCGGGAGCGTCTCGGCGACCGGGCGATCATCCACCGGGTCGACTCCCTGGTCGCACTCGGCGGCCCCCCCGAGGCGTACCACCTGGCCACCGCAGCCCTCGTGCTCAACCAGCTGTCGGGCCCCGATCGCCTGCGCCTCGTCGCCGAGCTGTGCCGGGTCGCCCGCACCGCCTACGTCTTCGACGTCACCCCCAGCGTCGCCGGTGAGGTCGGCGCTCGGCTCATCCCGTTCCTGACGCGCCTGCGGGACGCGCCGCCCGCGGACTGGGTGCACACCCTGGAGCGCGCCCCGACCCTGGATGAGGTCGTGCGCCTGGTGGCCCCGCTGCCGGTCGAGGTCGTGCGGGTCTTCCCCAGCGCGGTCTGCACCCAGCCCGAGCCCCGCGAGCGCGCCCGGGTCGACCGCGCTGCCGGAGAGCCCGCCAAGGTGGTGTTCGACACCCCGGAGATCCTGCCAGGCACGGTGGGATCGGAGCGCCGGGCGGACTGACGGCAGACCGGGCCGGGGGATGACAGCCGATGGCGGCGGCCCCCTCGCGCTCCGGGCCCGCGCTATCCCAGAGGCGAGCGGGTCCGTCTCCCGCCCACCCGGGAGGCCCGTGGTCCCGCACCACCGCATCCGAATCGAAGGTCGCAACCTGGTCATCGGCCGGACCGGTGCCGTGATCCCGCTCACCTGGGCGCTCGCCCGGGACGCCACCCGCCGGGCGAGCTTCGTGACCGCGGTGGGCGCCATCCGCGCGAGCCGTCGCCTGCGGGGTCGTCCGGTGCGGGCGCGGGTCGCGACCAGCCCGATGAAGGTGGCGCCGTACTACCACGCCTGGGCCATCGCCGCGCTCGCCGACGTGGCGCTGGTCGGACCGGATCCGGACGCGGACGCACGCCTGTTCTTCCACGACGACACCACCGCCGAGCAGGGCGTGGCCGACGCACTCAACGGCCGGTGCACCGACATCCGCAAGTCGAGGGTGGCCCGCGTGTTTGCAGACGTGTTCGGCTACCCCCTCGCCGTCGATCCCACCCGCCACGAGGGCCCCCTCGTCGCCCGCTCGGAAGCCAACGGCGTGCACGACGGACGCGTGCTCGACGGTCCCATCGCCGAGCCCGACCCTGACACCTGCTACACCCGCCTCGTGCGGACCGACGCCCCCGACGGCCTGTGCTCCGATCTGCGGACGTACGTGGTCGGTGGCCGGATCCCGGTCGTGGTCGAGAAGCGCCGCCCCGTGCGCGAGCGCTTCGCCAACCGCGATCAGGAGGACCACCTGCGCGAGCCGTCCGAGGTCTTCACCCCCGCCGAGCGCGACGATCTGGTCGCGTTCGCCCGTGCCATCGGGCTCGACCTGGGAGCCATGGACGTGCTGCGCGACCGGACCGACGGGCGGATCTACGTGGTGGACGTGAACAAGACCGACATGGGGCCGCCCAGCGCCCTGTCGCTGCGGGCCAGGCTGCGCATGGTACGCCGACTCTCGGCCGCCTTCGCCGAGCTGGTGTCCGAGCGCGCCACCGACGGGATCGTCGACGACGCAGGGCTGGCACCGACTGAAACCGGGGGCGCGACGGACGCCGGATAGGGCTCGCACATGGAGGTCAGCCCGTGCGCGTCGCCATCGTCACCGAAGTCTTCGCCCCCAAGATCGACGGGATCGTCACCCGGCTCTGCCACACCGTGCAGGAGCTCGAGGCCCGCGGTCACGAGGTCCACGTCATCGCCCCCGGTCCGGGCCCGGAGCGGTACTCCCGCTCCGGCGTGACCCGCATGCGCTCCGCGTCGACCCCCTGGGCGCCCGAGGTGCCGCTCGCCTTCCCCGGACCGACCATGTACCGCGCGCTCCGGCGCTTCCAGCCCGACGTCGTGCACGCGGTCAACCCGGTGTTGCTCGGCCTCGGAGGCATGTTCTGGGCCGATCAGCGCCGGGTGCCCCTGGTCGCTTCGTGGCACATGGATCTCGGCGCCTACATGGTCGCCCGCGGCTTCCCCGACCGCAGCGGCGAGCTGTACTGGTCGACCCGCCGCATCCACGGGCTCGCCGACGTCAACGTGACCCCGTCTGCGGAGGTGGCGCGGGTGCTCGCGGGCCACGACTTCGAGCGGCTGGGCGTGTGGCAGCACGGCACCGACACCCGCACCTTCTGCAAGCGCCCGATGGACGCCGGTCTTCGAGCAGCCTTGACCGGCGGTGAGCCCGGCGGACCCCTGCTGGTCTACGTCGGTCGCCTCGCCCCCGAGAAGCGCATCGCGACCCTGCGCCCGCTGTTCGACCGCATCGAGGGCCTGTCCCTCGCGATCGTCGGCGACGGAGACTCCCGCGCCGAGCTGGAGCGCGTCTTCGCCGGCACCCGCACCGTGTTCACCGGCTTCGTCGACGATCGAAGTCAGCTCGCTGCGATCTACAACGCCGCCGACGCGAGCGTGCTGCCTTCGAACACCGAGACGCTCGGCAACGTGCTCGTCGAGGCCCAGGCGTGCGGCTGCCCGGTGGTCGGTGCTGCGGCCGGCGGCATCCTCGACGTCATCGAGGACGGCGAGTCCGGCTGGCTCTACGACCCCGGCTCCGCCGACGCCCTCGAGAAGGCCGTGCGCGAGGCCCTCGCCGCCCGCCGGCAGCGCCCCGACCAGGTGGAGCGGACCCGCCTGCAGGTGCGCTCCTGGGGACAGAGCGTCGAGACCCTGATCGCCCACTACGAGGCCGCGGTCGCCCACCGCGCCGAGAATCCCCGCCGGCGGGTCCGCCGCAAGGCCGCCCTCGGGCTCGGCGTCTACGGCCTCCGGGCTGCCGAGATGGGCCTCACCCGGGCCGTGTCCGGGCCTCGCCGCGACGCGTGGCTGTGAGGATCCCCTCCAGCAGCGGCGGCACGGTGAGCGGGCTGACGTGGTGGCCCATGTCTGGCACGATCTGAAGGGTCGCGTCGGGCACCAGTCGCGCGGTGGCCCGACCGCCGCGCAGGGGCACGAAGGGATCGGCGTCTCCGTGGATGACGTGGGTCGGAACGGCGATCTGGCGCAGGCCGGCCTTGCGGTTGCGGCTGCCCACGATCGCGGCGAGCTGGCGGGGCACCCCGGCGGGATGGAAGGCGCGCTCGTAGTCGGCGGCGGCCGCGTCGCGGATAGCGGCCTCGTCCAGGGGCAGGCGTCCGCCGTTGATCGCGCGGGTCACCCGCATGCGCGTGTCCATCGCGTCCTCGACCGAGCGGATCTCGCTGCCGTTCATCGCGGACAGCACGCGCAGATCCCCGGTGGTGTTGAAGGGGTCGCCCGGCGAGGACATGATCGAGGTGAGGCTGCGGACGCGATCTCCGGCCTGGATCGTCACTTCCTGGGCGATCATGCCCCCCATGGACGCGCCGACCAGGTGGGCGTCGGCGAGGCCCAGCGCGTCCATCAGCCCGAGCACGTCGCGGGCCATGTCGGGCAGCTGATAGGGCGCTGCGGACTTCAGGCGCAGCACCCGCGCCACGGCGACCCGACTCAGGTCGGGGATGCCCAGGTGGTCGAGCCAGCTGGACAGGCCGATGTCGCGGTTGTCGACCAGCACGACCTGGTGGCCGGCGTCCACGAGCCCGTCGACCAGTTCCCGCGGCCACATCGTCAGCTGGCAGGCGAGGCCCATGAGCAGCACGACCGGCGGGCCGGCGCCGCGGACCTCGGCGTACAGGTCGACCTCACCGGTGGCGAAGCTGGGCATGGAACTCCTGGCGGCGGGCGGGTGGAATCAAGGTGCGGGCACGTCGGCGATCCCCGGGGGCGCGCCGCAGCGGGGGCAGCCGGCGTCGGGACGGAAGTCGTAGGCGACCTCGCAGGCGGGGCAGCGCACGACGCGCTCCTCGTGGCCGAGGGCCGCCTCGGGCCAGCGGGCCTGGAGGTCGCGCACGGCGGACTGGAGGAAGCGCTCGACCAGGCCGCTGCGGTCGACGAGGACCCCGGGCAGCCAGATGGTCTCGCGGCGGCCGAGCACGCGCAGGGTCGGTCCGTAGGCGACGAGCCCGGGCTCGCGGGACAGCCTGCCCGCGACGTCGATGGCGCAGAGATCGCCGCCTCCAACGTGCTGATCCCGGCGTACGACCCCCGCGCGGGAGTCGAGGTAGCGCACCCCGTCCGCGCGCAGCTCGACCCGGTGCTCACGGGGGGAGACCCCGAGCACGTCGCGCCAGGCCTCTGCCAGCTCGAAGCCCACGTCTCGGACGCCCCAGGCCTTGCGGAAGGGGGCCGCCACGGTCTGCCAGACGGCCTCGCCCACGGTGGCGCGGTCGGGCTCGGTGCAGGTGAGGGTGACGCTGCGGTCGTCGGAGTCGACCCGCATGCGATCGGGCAGCCGCGGGGCCAGGGCGTCGGGATCCTCGGGGGAGGGCACGCCGAGGGGGTGCTCGCCGTGGAACACGCGCTGGTCGATGGGGCGGTCGCGGTGGAGGAGGCGCTCGGTGAGGGGCAGGCGATGCAGCCGGGCGATCGCACACATCGAGCCGAGCAGGGCGTCGTAGCCATCGCTGCCCTCGACGTGCACGGTGCCGCCGGCCAGCGTGGTGCCCGCAGCATCGGCGATCCGGAGGTCGACCTGCAGGGTCGGCAGGCTGACCCGGCGGTTCCACCACCCGTTCACGCTCCCGCGCTCGCCCGGTCCGAGGCCGAACATGGGCTCGAACGACCCGCCGCCTCCGCCTCCGCCTCCGCCCGACCCGCCGCCGACGGCGCCTTCGTCGCCACCTCCGCCCAGCCCGGCCGAGAACACGGCGAGGATCACGACGGGCACGATGAGCACGAGAGACAGCAGCGCCAGGGCGAGCTCGAGCAGCACCACCGCCCGGAAGCGGCGGCCGACGCTGACGTCGAAGTGCAGGCTGGCCGCGCCGTGCACCGGGTGGGCGAGGACCTCGATGAGCTCGTCGGGCAGGGTCATGAGGCGAGCACCTCGGGCCAGCCGCCACAGCTCGGGCAGCCCTGACCGGCGACCATGACGTGGCGGGTCCCGCAGTACGGGCAGTGGGTCTCGCCGGACGCGGCGGCGTCGCCGTGGATGGCGCCGGCGAGCAGCAGGTTGCGCACGGAGCGACCGCGGGGGCCGACCCGATCCGCGGGCAGCTCGATGGTGTGCTCCTGGCCGATGATCCGCAGGGAAGCTGGCACCCGGCGGCATCCGCGCCCCCAGGTCAGGGCCTCGGACCAGGTGATGCCGAGCAGCTCGTCGGCCTCGACCCGGCGGGTCTCGATGGGGGTGTTCGCCTCTTCTGCGACCTCGACCGCACCCTCGCTCGCGCGGAACACGAGGGTGCGGCGGACCCCGCGCAGGTCGCACCACAGGCGGCGCAGGGCAGGGCGGACCGGGCGGCGCAGCACCCACAGCGCGGGCGCGATCACCGGCATGAGGAGCAGGAGCAGGGCGGCGAGCACCCGGCCGGTGCTGCGGAGCGGGCGTGCGACCTCGACGCCGCTGGCGGACAGCGTCACCACGGTGCCGTCGGCCTCCACCGAGGGGCGGGTGGTGCTGGTCGCGGGCAGGCCGGGCTCGCACAGCAGGGGGCGTCCGCCGTACCAGACCTCGGCGCAGGACAGCGGCGCGTCGACCAGCTCGACCAGGACCAGGCGGCGATCCCGCGCCTCGCGGAGCACCTGGGCGAGCACCCTCCGGCCGACCTCCTCGTGGGTGACGCGGGTGCGCCAGGTGCCGACCACGTCGCGAGCGCTGTCGTAGACGCGGACCTCGAGCTCGCGGTGGAACTTGCGGAAGGCGTCGCGCTGCAGGGCCCGGTGGGGGATCTCGAGCGAGCCGAAAACGCCTGCGATCCCGGCGATGACCGCGACGACCTTCGCGGCCCCGAGCCCGATGTAGACGGCGGCGGCGAGGGGAGCGACCAGCAGCCCCGCGGCGAGCAGGGGCAGGAACAGCAGCAGCAGCACGGTGATGACCGTGACCTCGACGAGCCCCATCCAGCGGAAGGTCTCGGCGCGGCGGTGCAGCACGACGACCCGGACGACGCGGGGCGCCTCGAACAGCCTCGTGATCGCGGGGTCTGCCACCGGCTACGGCTCCGCCACCCACCGCCCGAACGCCGGGATCTCGCTGGCGGCCAGCGCGGTCAGCATCTGCGAGATGTCGGTGTGGCGCTGGACCAGCGGGCGGTGGGGTCCCCGGATGAAGCCGTCCTCGTGGGCGCGGTCCAAGAACAGGGACAGGTGCTCGAAGTAGCCGTCTACGTCGAGCAGGGCGACGGGTTTGTGGTGGATGTTGAGCTGGGTCCAGGTGACCGCCTCGAACAGCTCGTCCAGGGTGCCGTAGCCGCCGGGCAGGGCGACGAAGGCATCGGAGAGATCGGACATCTTGAGCTTGCGGGCGTGCATGCCGCCGACCACGTGCAGCTCCGTGAGGTCCAGGCGCGCGACCTCCAGCGCGAGCAGCTGCTCGGTGATGACGCCGATCACCTCTCCGCCCGCGTCGAGGGCACCCTGGGCGACGTCGTCCATCAGGCCGACGCTGCCCCCTCCGTAGACCAGGCCGATCCCGCGTTCTGCGAGGATGCGACCCAGTTCTCGGGCAGCGGTGCGGTAGCCGTCGGCGACCGCGTTGCTCGATCCGCAATAGACGGCGATCCTGCGGAGTTCAGACATCTGCGGTCCTCCTGGCGGTAGGTTCCACCCCGGGCTGATACCCCTTGTGACCGCGTCGGGCGCGCAGGTTGGATACGCTGCCCAAGGAAGGTGTACGGGTGCTCCTCGCATTTCTCGCCGGGTTGATGGCCCTGGCAGGCTCCTATGAAGACGGCGTCTCGGCATTGAAGGCCAAGGACGCGGAGCTCGCGCGTACCCACTTCCAGGCGGCCGTACAGCAGAGCCCGCGCTCGACGGCGGCGTGGTGGCAGCTCGGCTGGGCGCACTACCTGCTGCAGGACTGGGACGGCACCCTGGCCGCGTGGGCGAAGGTGCGGGAGCTGGACGCGGACTACCCGACGCTCACCTACTGGACCCGGGTCGCCCAGGCGCGCAAGGACCTCCTCGATCCGCTGCCGCCGCTGCCGGAGGTGCCCATGGAGGCCGCCGGTCGCCGGATCACCATCACGGCGGGAGGCGATACCCTGATGGGATCGGACCTCAAGTACGGGGCCGGCAACCTGCCGCCTGACGATGGGGTCGGCCTGTTCGAGCACACCGGCGAGATCTTCCGCCGGGCGGACGTCGCCTTCCTCAACCTCGAGGGACCCCTCGCCGACGGCCTGCCTGACCGCAAGTGTGGTCCCAAGAGCACCGCCTGCTACGCATTCCGCACCCCGACGTCCTTCACCCGCGCTCTGACGAGCATCGGCCTGGACGCGGCCAGCATTGCGAACAACCACGCGATGGACCTGGGCACTCCGGGCATGCAGTCGTCCATGGACGCGCTGGACGCGGCGGGCATCGCCCACACCGGTCCGTACGGCGACGTCGGCTATGTCGAGAAGGACGGCCTCACCATCGCCTTCGTGGGCGCCCACTCCGGCACCTGCTGCCTCAATGTCAACGATCTCGACGACGTGCAGCGGGCCATCCGCAAGGCAGACCAGAGGGCGGACCTGGTCGTGCTGTCGTTCCACGGCGGGGCGGAGGGCTACGGCGCGCGGCACCTGCCCTTCAAGACCGAGATCGCCTGGGGCGAGCGCCGTGGAAACGTGAAGGAGCTCGCCCACGCTGCCATCGACGCGGGGGCCGATCTGGTCGTGGGGCACGGTCCCCACGTGCTGCGCGCAGCCGAGGTGTACCGAGGCAGGATGATCATCTACAGCCTCGGCAACTTCATGGGGTACCACCAGTTTGGCACCGAGGGCGGCTACGGCGGTCACTCGGTCATCCTCGAGGCCGAGCTGGCCGAGAACGGCGTGCTGACGAAGGCGCGCTTCCACCCCCTGGCACTCGACCGCTCGGGGGTGCCCCACCTCGACCCGAAGGGCACCGGACTGGAGCACATCCGGGAGCTCACCGCCGCGGACTTCCCAGGAAGCGGGCTGGTCATTGCTGATGACGGAGTTGTGTCATGGAACGTTGCAACCAAGGAAGAAAGCCAGACATCGGCTGTTCCCGGCGCGGGAACGGAGGATGGGGGCCAGCAATGAGTCACGTTTGGATTACGATGCCCCAGATCACGGGAGGGGCCGTGTCGCAGCGATCGGCAGCAATTCTGGTGGTGTTCGGCGTGCTCTGTGGTGGGGTCGCGCAGGCTGGACCCACGCGTCAGGCCCTCGATGCCGCCGCGGACGCGGTCTACCTCGACTTCGCCCGCGACGGCGTGGTCGCCTCGCCGGACGAGGTGCGCGGCAAGTACCAGGAGGCGTGTGACCTCGGGTATGACCTCGCCTGCCGGCCGGAGCGCTGGCACGATGCCGACGGTCTGCCCAGCATCGAGCTCGCCGGTCCCATCTTCGACAAGTCCTGTTCCAGTCAGGACCCGGTCGCCTGCGTGGTCGCCGGCTGGGCCATCGAGTCCCGCCCCCTCGCGACCGACCTCGAGCGCGAGGAGCGCCGGGTCCGCGAGCGTGACCGGCTCAAGGACGCCGCCGAGAAGTACTTCGCCGGCTGCCGCTCCTCCCACTGGTCGGCCTGCCTCGAGCTCGGTCGCTACAGCTGGGAGCGCTACTCGCTGAACGCCGATCCCGAGTCCGAGCTGGAGCCCTTCAAGAAGGGCGCCCGCAACATGTACCGGACCTACTGTGGCTGGGGCTTCCAGCGGGCCTGCGTCGCCCTCGGCGAGCTGGAGCCCCAGGTCCCCGAGCTGCTCGATACCCGCAACTCGGCCGGCTACCTCTACCGTCGCGCCTGTGACGACGGCTTCACCAAGGGCTGCTACCGCCAGGGCCTGCTGGTCGCCCCGCTGCGCAGCATGGCCGAGAGCCGCCACTGGTTCGACGGCCTGTGCGACCGGGGTCACACCGGCAGCTGCGAGTGGGTCGCCCGCTCCTACGCCGACGACGCCGCCGCGGGCGAGAGCTCGGCCGAGGCCCTCTCCGCCTGGAAGCGCGCCTGCTTCCTGCACTCCACCACGGGCTGCAACTTCGCAGGTCCGCCGCTGGAGCAGTCCAGCCCGGCCGAGGCGCGCCAGGTCCACCGCATGGGCTGCGCCCTCGGGGACGGGGCCTCCTGCGGTCGCCTGGGCCTGATGCTGGTCGCCGCGGACGAGCAGAAGAACGCGGTCGGCTTCCTCGACCGGGGCTGCGACGCTGGGGTCGCCGAGGCCTGCGTGCAGGTCGGCCTGCTCCGCAAGCAGGGTGCCGTCGCCGAGTCCGGCGCGGATCGCGCGCGCACGGATCTCGAGAAGGGCTGCCAGGAGGACGGACCGCGCTTCGCCGAGGCCTGCCACGCTCTCGGGGTCATCTACCAGGATGGTGTCGGCTCCGAGCAGGACCGCATCAAGGCTGCCGGCTACTACCGTCTGGCCTGCAACGACGGCCACCTGCAGTCCTGCTTCAAGCTGGGCGAGGCGGTGAACGCCCTGCAGCCGTCCGCGCGCAAGTCCCGTCCGCGCCTCTCCGAGTGGGCGCTCGAGGGCTACCTCGAGGCCTGCGGTGCCGGCCTTCAGGAGGCCTGCCTCCCTGCGGCCGAGCTGTACGCCCACGGTCCGGCCGGCGTCCGGGACGAGGACGAGGCTCGCCGTCGCTACGAGGAGCTGCTCGAGACCGACAACCCCCTCGCCGCCCGCAGCTACGGCAACTGGCTGCGCAAGGTGGGCACCGAGTCGGACCTGAATCGGGCCCGCGAGGCGTTCCAGCGCGGCATGGAGCTCGGCGACGCCGAGAGCGCCCGCCTGTACGCCGACATGCTCTTCGCCGGCATCGGCGGGTCCCGGCAGCGGGGCAAGGCCAACCGCATCTACCGCAAGGCCTGCGCGGACGGAAACGCGCTCTCCTGCGGCGGCTTCGACACCCAGGGCATCGCTCGCCCGTAGCCGGACTCGGGCCGGCGGCGCTGGTCCAGGCCGCGTGGATGTGACACACTCCGTCGGCGCGAGCTCGGCGGGGAGGCGTCTTGGCACAGGGAAGCGGTGAAGGCGGCAGGGTCCTGCGAGAGGGCCATCCCTTCGTGCCCTACCAGACCGAGCCCGTGACCGCGGAGGAGACGATCTGGCGGGCGACCGCCCATCGCGATGCGTCCGAGCGCCGGCGCAGCGTGCGGGAGTTCGATCGTCGGGACGTGCCCCGGGCGACCATCGAGCAGATCCTGCTTGCGGCCTCCACCTCGCCCTCGGGCGCCCATCGTCAGCCCTGGACGTTCGTGGCCGTGCGGAATCCGGCGATCAAGGTGAAGATCCGTGAGGCCGCGGAGGAAGAGGAGCGCCGCAACTACAGCGGTCGCATGCCCGAGGACTGGCTCGCCGCGCTGGCTCCGCTGGGCACCGATGAGGTGAAGACCCACCTCACCGACGCGCCGTGGATCGTGGTCGTCTTCGCCCAGAAGCATGGCCTGGATGACCACGGTGAGCGGGTGAAGCACTACTACGTCCGCGAGAGCGTGGGCATGGCCTGCGGCATGCTCGTCGCCGCGGCCCACGCCGCCGGTCTCGCCGCCCTGACCCACACGCCCAGCCCCATGGCCTTCCTCGGGGAGCTGCTGGGCCGTCCGTCCCACGAACAAGCCTACGTGGTCGTGCCCATCGGCTTTCCCAGCCCGGACTGCCTGGTGCCGGACATTCGGCGCAAGGACCTGGCCGAGGTCGGCGTCTTCTTCGATGTCGACCGGATCGAAGGGGATTGAACCCCGGAAGGACCTTGGCTCCGGGGGCCGGTCAGGGAATCGCGCGTCGGTTGAGCGCCGCCCGATGGGGGCTGGGTGATCTGCGCGCGTCGAACCGCACCCTCACCACGAAGGCACGGAGGCGCGGAGGGCCACGGAGAGGGGTGTTCAATCGGGCGGGGTTGCCCGGGCAAGTCGGCCCGAATGCACACGTGGCGGGGGCAACCCCGTTGGTATGAACAGGTGGGGCGCCGGAACAGGCGCTGAGTGGCCGTGCCACTGCCGGCCCCAACGGTACAACGCCGGAAATCCCTCGCGCCGGTGGCGCGCGCTCGGCCGATCCGCCGCCAACTGTTCAAATCAACGGGGTTGCCCTCAGACGGTGTTCACTGGCGCGGGGTTGCCCGGGCAAGTCGGCCCGAATGCACACGTTCGCCCCGCCGACAGGGATGCCGCAGCCGAGAGGCAGACTTCAGGCGAGGAACACGCCTTGCAGGTCCTCTTGTCCACGGGTCGTGCCCAAGCCCAGGGGCCCGCCACTCCCCTCTCCGTGGTCTCTGCGTCCTCCGAAACCTCCGTGTCAAAGCCCGTTCTTACCCGTAGCATCTGCAACCCACGCCTCCCGCCACGAGTGCCTCCTCCACGCCCCTCGACGCCGCCCCTCCCGTCCCACGGACCGAGTGCCCCGCAGTCGCGCTACTACCATGGAGGAACCTATGATCTAGAGGATCCGGTTTGCGTGGGGAGGGGGGGAGCGAACGAGCCGGGATCTTCCAACCGAGAGGGCGATTCCCGGTCAGGAGCGGACGATCGGGTCCATGAGAGGGCAACCGGCGGCGGGTTGAGGTTGGAACTGCCGATTCACCGCGAGGCGTTCCCTCTGTGAACCTCTCTGTGCCTCTGGGTCTCTGTGACGAGCACCCTCTCGACCCGCCCGTGCTCCCACGTCGTCCCCACCCGTTCCCTGGCCCCTTCCCCGATCCCCGAGCTACCTCTCTCCACGCGAGGTGACCGTGGGTCCGATCGAGCTGTGGCATTGGGCGGGGAGCGCGTTCTCTTCCGGTGAGCACGTCATCCTCGCCGCGGCCCTCGCGTTCCAGCTTCCCGCGCCGAGGATCCAGGCGGAGGACCCGGGGCTGCAGGTGTGGTCGACGAACTACGTGCTGCACACGGCCCACGAGGTGGACGAGGGGGACGGGCACGCGGTGCTCGCTCCCGGAAACCAGCCGTTTCCCGCCGATGATCCGGTGCACCTCTCCGCTCGGGACTGGTGCCAGGCGGCGCTGCAGGGGAGCGCCCGCGTGGTGCGCCAGGACGGCTCGGTGCTGACGATCACGTATGCGACGGCGGAGGAGACGGCGGTCGACTGTGGGCCTCCGCTCGGCCATGCGCGGTGGCGGACCCAGGGGCGGGTGCGGTTCGGACACTCGGTCGGCCCGTGGGGAGACGGGGTGCGCGGACTGCACCTGGTGCCGTACCGCACCCTGGCGACCGACCCGACGCAGATCCCGACGGGCTCGCTGGTCTACGTGCCCAGTGCTCGCGGGGTGCGCCTGCAGACCAGCGAGGGCGAGATCGTGCACGACGGCTGGTTCTTCGCGGCGGACGTGGGCGGCGCGATCCGCGGCCTGCACATCGACACGTTCACCGGCTCCGAGCGGCGGGTCGGGCTGCCCCAGGTGACGAACACCGCCAACGAGACCGTCGACGCCTACGTCGTCCGGGACGAGGCCCTCGCCCGCGCCCTGCTCCGCCTGCACGAGTGAGCGCTACCAGCCTGCGGTCACCACCCGGGTGATGCCGGTCGCCTGACCCTCTTCGACGATGCGGTGGGCCTGGGCCTCGGACAGGGCGGGCAGGGGGTCGCGGCCGCGGTCGAAGGACTGCTCGCCGACGAGCACCTTGTACACCTTGTTGAGCTTCAACGCCCGCTCTGGCGAGGGGAGCAGCAGCGGGGTGGCGTCCGTTGCGAGCCCGGCGATCGCCGCCTCGTCGGGCGCACCGTCGTCGCCGATGAAGCGCGCGATGACCTCGTCGTTGGCGCGGAAGGGGTCGCCGCCGCGGACCGCGCGCAC
>CALATR010000181.1 GCA_937891875.1 uncultured Pseudomonadota bacterium
CACGAGACCCTGTCGGCGCTCGAGGCGAACGGCGCCGTAGTAGCTGTTGAGCGTCTCGCCGAGCCAGGCCTGCACGTGCTCGAGCGGGATCCAGCCCTGGCGCGGGGAGACCCCGTCGATGTCGTCGAAGACGACGGGAGCGATGGCCTCGAGGAGGGCGCGGGCCTGCTTCTCGGCCTGGGCATCGCCGTCGGCGGCCCGCGCGGCGGCGCGGTCGTGCTTCGGCCACAGGTTTCCGGTCAGGTAGTCGCTCATCGGGACGAGCTGGCCCTCGTCGATGGCCCAGTTCTTGGCGGACATCGCGCGCAGGATCTCGGACTCGCGACGGAGTGGCCCGCCGTGCTCGCGGTGGAAGTCGAGGAGGCGTGCGGGCGTGAGGGTGCGCTCGGTCCGGTAGAGGAGATCGGCCTGGGCGGCGAGATCGTGCTTGCTGCCTCGGAAGCGCGGGGCGAAGGTCGGTGCCTTGGCGAGCCCGGAGATGGGGCGGCCCGCCTTGGTGAACGCGGCCAGGAAGCGCTCGGCGCCGACGGCGCCCTGCTTGACGAGGGTGCGCAGGCCCAGGTGGGCGTGCGGGTTGCCGTGGGTGTTGACCCAGGCGGTCAGGCCGTCGTGCAGCTCGCGCCACAGGGCGACGGCCTCCTCCGACTCCTCTGTGGCGGCAGCCGCGAGGAAGCGATCGACGCGGAGACCGAGAGCCACGGCGATGTCGAGGGGAGGGGGATGCTCACCCTCATCGACGGTCCGGGCCACGCCCTGCCGACGCGATGGCCGGGTCGAGGCAGTGGGCTTCGGCGTCGAGACCACGCAGGCCTCGCACATCGGGCGCTCGACGAGGTCCGGCAGGCGCTCGAAGGTGCCGACCACCTGGTAGCCCCAACGCGACTTCTTCGTCTGGTCGTCCTCGCCGCCGTCGCGACCGGTCTCCTCGCCGAGGATGTGCGCCGGGAACCGCTCGAAGTAGCCTCCGTCGAGGATGAAGCGGTCGGCCTCGTCGACAGCGGCAAGCTCACCGCCGCGGCTGCGGAAGAAGAGCAGGTCGGTGACCAGCATGGCGCCCGGGAACAGGCCGGATGGCAGGCGGTAGGCGGCAGCCAGGTGATGCTTGCGAAGCACCTTCTCGCGGAGCCTCGCGCTGCGCTGGGCGCGTCCGGTGAGGAAGCCACCGGGGATGAGGAACACGCCGAGTCCGTCGGGTCGGAGCAGGTCGAGCGCGCGACGGAGGAAGTAGGCGTAGGCTTGCTTCTCGCGGTATCCGCGGTCCGGATCCTCGGCGAGGGCGGCGCCGCGGGCTCCGTACGGTGGGTTGGCCAGCACGAGGTCGATCTGACCGGTGTGCTCAGCCTCGTGCGCGCGGATCCAGCGCTCGAAGGGGCCTTCGAACACGTCGTGGTCGGGGTAGAGCGCGCGCAGCATCCGGGCCGAGAGCGCGGAGTACTCGACGACGCTCCAGTCGGTGCGCGGCCAGGCGGCGGTCGGCGCCAGGAAGCGCCCGATGCCCGCGGAGGGCTCGAGCACGCGCAGGCGTCCGTTCGTCCGCAGGTCGGGCAGGAGGGGAGCGACGACGCGCGCGACCTCGCGGGTGACGGCTGAGGGCGTGTAGTACTCGTGGATGAGTCCGCGGGCCTCGGGTGCTGGGAAGCCCTCGGGGAGCTTGTCGCGGACCTTGTCGATGGAGAGCCCACCCCAGCCGGAGTAGCGAGCGACGATCCGGCGCTCCTCTGCGGTGAGCCTGCGCTCGCCAGCCTCGGCGAGGAGGCGCATGGCGGCGAGGTTCGCCTGGGTGCGCTTCGCGGGCGTCCACAGCTCGGCCTCGGGGGACCTCGCACCGGCCTTGGCGAGCA
>CALATR010000182.1 GCA_937891875.1 uncultured Pseudomonadota bacterium
ATCCAGCGTCGCCAGCGCGTTGCACTCCAGGTCGAGCGACTGCAGCTGCGCCAGCGGCGCCGCGCCGGCCAGGTCAGCGATCCGGTTGGAGCGCGCGTACAGCACGCTCATGACGCCGAGCTCGCCCGCGTCGGCCCAGATGACCGCGTCGTGGCCGCAGCGATCGACGATGACGACGTCGCTGCCCATGTAGCCGAACGCGTCCATCACCTGACCGCAGATCGGGCACGGCAGGTGCTCGCCCGGGTCGGGGATGGGGTCGATGGACTCGTGGGGGTCGATGACCTGCATGGTGGGGCCCGCGAGCTCGTGCAGCAGCGGCACGAGGTCCGCCTGGCGCACGAGGGTCCCGGTGCACGCCGCGCACACCTGCACCGTCGCCGCGCCCATGGCCTTGTCGTGCAAGGTGCCGTCGCAGCGGGGACAGTGCATGGTGCTCCTACTTCGCGGCCTCGGCGTGGGCGCCCAGCAGCTCGAGGACCGCTTGCTGGTCGGCATCGGGGATGCTTCCCCACCCAGGCTCGTAGCCGAATACCTCGGCAATTCCGCGCGTGCCGTAGCCACTGTCGAGGATGTCGAGGTGGTCGATGCCGACGAAGGCCGGGTGGGGGTTGCCGGTGGCGTGGGCCAGGGCGAGGACCTCGTGGCGGAACGTGGCGACGTAGTTCGCGAATCGGCTGGCCTTGTGGGTCGGGTCGAGGCCCTTCACCAGCCAGGGCTCCTGGGTGGCGACGCCGGTGGGGCAGTGGCCGGTGTGGCACTTCTGCGCCTGGATGCAGCCGATCGACAGCATGGCCTCCCGGGCGACCGCGACCCAGTCGCACCCGAGCGCCATCGCCAGGGTCGCCCGCTCCGGGAAGCCGAGCTTGCCCGAGCCCGCCCACAGCAGGTCACGGTGCACGCCTCGTTCGGCAAAGATGCGGTAGACCCTGGTGAATCCGACGAGAAAGGGGTAGGCGACGTGGTCGGAGAAGACCAGGGGTGCCGCACCGGTGCCGCCCTCGCCGCCGTCGATCTGGATGTAGTCGACGCCGCGGTCGCCCCTCGCCATCAGCTCGGCGAGGTCTACGAAGAAGCCCATGTGGCCGACCGCGGTCTTGATGCCGACCGGAAGGCCGGTGCGCTCGGCGATCTCCTCGACCAGATCGAGCATGGAGTCGGCGTCGGAGAACGCGGAGTGAAACGGCGGGCTGACCACGGTCTGGCCGACCGGCACGTCGCGGATGGCGGCGATCTCGGGGGTGACCTTGGCGCCGGGGAGCACGCCGCCCTTGCCCGGCTTGGCGCCCTGGGAGAGCTTGAGCTCGATGGCGTGCACGTTGTAGCGGGCGCACTTCTCGACCAGCTTGTCGATGTCGAGGCGGCCATCGTGGGTGCGGGCGCCGAAGTAGCCGGTTCCGAGCTGCCAGATCAGCGGGCCGCCCTGATCGTGGTGGGGCGAGATGCCACCCTCGCCGGTGTTGTGCAGCGCGCCGGAGAGCTTGCAGCCCTGGTTGATCGCCTCGACCGCGGTGCCGGACAGGCTGCCGAAGGACATCGCGGACACCGACAGGATCGATGGCGGGCGGAAGGCCTTCTTGCGGCCGCGGTGGGCACCGAGGACCCGCGCGCAGGGCACCGGGTGGAACTCCCCCTCGAACTCGGCGCCGTGCCAGGGGAAGGTCGCGTGCTGGATGATCAGGTAGTTGTCGACGCCTTCCAGCTCATTGTCCGTGCCGAAGCCGAAGAGGTTGTTCTCGCCCTTGCTGCTCGCGTAGACCCAGCGGCGTTGATCCCGGGTGAAGGGGCGTTCTTCGTCGTTGTTGGTGACGATGTACTGGCGCAGCTCGGGGCCGAAGCGCTCCAGGATGTACCGCAGGTGCCCGACCACCGGGTAGTTGTGCAGGATGGCGTGGTGGGTCTGGAAGAAGATGTCGTAGATCGCGACAAACGCCAGGAAGATGCCGAACAGGACGACCAGTCCCGCGGGGATCAACAGCAAGAGCAGGATGATGGCGTCGACCATGGCTCCTCCAGGGGAAGGGGGCATCATGGCACGATTCCCTCAGCCGGGAATCGGGCGGGGAGCCCCAGACTGGAGGGCTACCGGTCCCGCGGGGTGTGGCCTGCGTCGCCGATGCACTCGGCGTCCTGACCGGCGATCTCGTGGGTGCGTACCAGGCCGAGGTCGACCCCGATCAGCGCGCTCTCCTCACCGAAGGCCCACACGGCGAGCTGGATGTCCGAGCCGGCCTCGCCTCCACGGGTGCAGGCATCGAAGCCGGCGTCCTCCGGATCGAAGGTTCCACGCAGATCCTCGACCGGAATCCGCGCGACCTGGATCGACCACGCGAGCGGTCCGGTCGGCACCGAGGCGAGCACTTCGGTGGCGAGGGGCTCGCGGGCGAGGCGGCCGTCGCTCGTCGACAGGTAGCCGGTGACGGCGAGGCTGAGCTGATCGGGCTCGCACGCCTTACCGAGCGCGTAGTCGGTCGGGCACGCGGCGATGCAGTCCGGCCGCTGGTGGAGCCTGCCGGTGCCCAGCACGACCGCGAGATCCTCGACCTGGGCCGTCGTCTCCTGCCCGTCCGCCCACACGAGCGGGACCTCGCCGCTGACCCCGTCCAGGGCGGCGGCGACCTCGAGCGCGTTGGTGCCTGCGAGGTACTCGTCGTCGGCGTAGACCTTGGCCAGCGGCTCGCAGACCTCGGGCTCGGCCGTGGTGGCGCAGGCGGCGAGCAGTAGGAGGGTCGGGAACAAGCGGATCATGGGGCGAGTGTAGTGCGGGGGGCTCACCCGGACCGCAGTCGGGAGTCCAGGTCGGAGGGGACGAAGAACAGCAGCTTCCGACCCAGCTTCTTCTTCTCCAAGAAGCCCCGGTCGGCAAGCTGCAACAGGTCTTGCCGCGCGGTCGGGTAGCTGATCCGGTGGTAGCCCTGATGAACCGCGATTTCGTAGCTTGCGTCGGGATGACGGGCGGCGTGGTCCAGCAGGGTCACCTGGCGGGCGTTCACATCAGGCAGGGAACGAGCCAGCATCCTCGCCCGCCCACCGCGCTCCGAGCTGCGCTGAATGAAGGCGTGCAGCTCGTCGATTGCGCGAACGATCACGTCGAGGTGGTACAGGATGAAGTAGGTGAGGTCCCCGTCGTCGTGTTCGGTCAGCAGGAACGCCCGGGCGTACTTCTCCGGACCCTTCTTGATGATGCGGGAGACCGACAAGTACGCGGCCAGCCAGTACCCGCGCTTCAACATCGTCGCGTAGAACATGATGCGGGCCACGCGGCCGTTGCCGTCGACGAAGGGATGGTCGTACGCCAACAGGAAGTGGGCCACGATCGCCCTGACCACGGGGTGGACCCAGGGTCCCTCGTCCGGATCAGCAGCGGCGAAGCTGAATAGTGCGCGGAGGCGCTGCTGAAGCTCCGCCGCGGGGGGAGGCTGGTGGAGGACCCGTCCCTCCGGTCGGTAGATGACCTGGATGTCGTCGGTGAGGCGCAGGTGGCCCGCCAGGTCAGGCTCTTCCAGGGTGCCCTCTGTCACGAGGCGGTGGATCTCCAGTACGGCGGTCAGGTCCAGTTCATCGTCGAGATGCTGCCGGACGAACTCGATGGCCTGATAGTTGTTCCAGATCATCTGCTCGTCCGGGTTCCTGGGGGCCCGGCCACCGCGGAGCATCTCCTTGGCCACCCGTCGTGTGGTGGAGGCACCTTCCAGCTGGGAGGAGTTGATGGCCTCTTCCATCATCGAGGAGACCAGGTACCGGTCCCCGGCGCTGGCCACGTCGCTTCTGCCGGGTACTTCGATCCCGCCTGCGAGCGCCTGGTCGATGCGGTGGAGCATGCGGTCCATCGCCGGTGTCTTGACGAACCAGAACGCCTCGCCGTGCTTGTCCGGCACGCCGGTTGAGTGGGCGCTCGCGATGCGCTGCAACTTCAGCTGCGCCCACCACTGCCTCCGCGTGAGGCCGGTCGGTGGCTCTCGATATCGGAGGTCGTCCCAGTGCAGGTAGGTCGATTGCGCAGCCAGGCTCCTCCCGGCTCTCGTGAGCAGCGTCATCCTGTCCGGGCGGTCCGACAGCTCCCTCATGAGCTCGTCGAACGGAGGGGGCTCCTCGGGGATCTTCATGCGACCTCCGACTCCCCACTAACTATAGATTCGTGATGAATCTATAGTTTCTGTAGGCGCTCAGCTCGGCAGCCCCTCGTCCGTCAGCGGGCTCACGTCCAGGAGCTTCAGGCCCGGCGCCTGGCTGACCGCATAGTCGAGCTTCCACGGGGTCTCTGCGAGCACGACCCACCGATCGTCGCGGTCCTTGACCAGGACGAAGTCGGAGCGGTTCTGCAGCCAGGCGAGCCCGGTCTCGGCCCCGGCGACCCAGCGGGCGCACGTGAACTCGCTGGGCACGAGCTCGGCCTTGACGTTGTACTCGTTCTTCAGGCGCTCCTTGAGGACCTCGAACTGCAGCAGACCGACGGCGCCCAGGTAGGGGTCGGCCGGGCCCAGGGCCTCGCGGACGAAGACCTGGATGGTGCCCTCCTGGGAGAGCTGCTGCAGGCCGTTCTGCAGGTGCTTGCGCCGGGTCGGATCCTTGAGCTTCACCCTGGCGAAGTGCTCGGGAGCGAAGCGCGGGATGCCCTGGAACTCGAGCTTGCCGCCGGTCGACAGGGTGTCGCCGATCCGCAGCTCGCCGGGGTCGTACAGGCCGACGATGTCGCCGGGCGCGGCGTCCTCGACGATGCTGCGCTCGCTCGCCATGAAGGAGTGGGGCTTGGCCAGCTTGATGGACTTGCCGGTGCGCGCCAGATCGACCGCCATGCCGCGCTCGAAGGCGCCGCTGACCACGCGCATGAAGGCGATGCGGTCGCGGTGGCGCGGGTTCATGTTCGCCTGGATCTTGAAGATGAACCCGGAGAACTTGTCGTCTGTGGGCTCCCGATCGCCCTCGACGGTGGGGCGGGCCTTGGGCCCGGGGGCGATCTCGGCGATGGCGTCGAGGATCGGGCGCACGCCGAAGTTGGTCATCGCCGAGCCGAAGAAGAACGGGGTCACGTCGCCGGCCAGGAAGTCCTTCAGCGACCACGGATCGCCCGCCATGGAGAGCAGCTCCAGCTCCTCGAGGAGCTCGTCGGTGCGCTCGTCACCGAGGTGGGCGCGGAGCTGGTCGGACTCGAGGTCCAGGTGGGTCTCCTTCGCGATCTCGGTGCCGCCGGGCTGGCCGCGGTCGTAGACGGTGACCTTGCGGGTGACCACGTTGACGACGCCGACGAAGTCGCGACCCATGCCGATGGGCCAGTTGAACGGCACCGTGCGGATGTCCAGCGACTTGGAGACGCTGTCGAGCAGGTCGAGGGGCTCGAGGCCGGGCCGGTCCATCTTGTTGACGTAGGTCATGACCGGCAGCTTGCGCATGCGGCAGACCTCGAACAGGCGCAGGGTCCGGGGCTCGACGCCCTTGGCGTTGTCGACCAGCATGACCGCGGAGTCGACCGCCGCCAGCGTGCGGTAGGTGTCCTCGGAGAAGTCGGCGTGGCCCGGGGTGTCCAGCAGGTTCATCCGCCGGCCCTGGTAGTCGAACTGGAGCACCGACGAGGTGATGGAGATGCCCTTCTCCTTCTCCATTTCCATCCAGTCAGAGACGGCGTGCCGACTGGCCTTTCGCGCCTTGACCGCGCCCGCCATGTGGAGCGCACCGCCGTACAGCAGGAGCTTCTCCGTCAGCGTGGTCTTGCCGGCGTCAGGGTGGCTGATGATCGCGAACGTGCGACGCCGCTGCGCCTCGGTCTCGAGGTCCATGGGTGGCTCTCCTCCAGGCGATGCCGGGTAGCCTGCTGGCCGGCTGGCGGCGAAGGGAGACGTCGACCTCCAGCGTCACGGCACCTTCTCGCGCAGTCGCGCCCGGGTCTGGCCGCGCAGGGCCGCCAGGTCCTCGTCGACGGCGGGCGGCTCCGGCAGGGCCTGGGCCTCGGGAGCGCGGCGGGCGAGGGCAGCCTCCAGCTCGGGCAGGAACTCCAGCAGCATCGCGGGATTGTCGACCGAGATCCGGATCTTGCGGCCGCGGTGCAGGCGGATGGTGGCGCCGTTGTCGTCGACGTCGACCCGGTCGATGTCGCGCAGCGGGATCCGGCGCCGGCCGATCCGCAGCTCGTGGGGGGTGAGCACCACGTCCTTGGGCCGGACCCGGAGGATGAAGCCGAACAGACCGAGCAGGACGAGCGCGCCGAGGCCCTGCAGCACGTACGCGGCGCTGTTGGTCTCCATGGCCTGCCGGAACTGGTAGCGCCGCAGCCCCTGCCAGGCGGCCACGTCCTGGGCCCGGCTCATGCGCTCCTCGGTCCGCTTCATCTCGTAGCGGTCGCCGTGGGTCTTCATCGCGTGCTCGACGTCGAGCGCGTCCGCCAGGTGGGCGGGCGGGGCGGGCGGGGCCTGGTCCCAGGGGTGCGCGGTGGGCAGGGTCGCGAGCCAGCCGGTGTGGCGCGCGGCGCGATCGGTCGCCTTCATCACCGCGTCGCGACGGTCGAGCAGGGCCTGGCGCGCGACGTCGGGCGCCACGTCGGCTGGGAGCTCGGCGGCGACGTCCTCGTAGATGTCGTGCGCGGTCCACGCGAGGTACTGCTCGCGGGTCGGGAGCTGGAGGATCCACTCGGACATCAGCGGATCGCAGGTGGACTCGGCCGCCTCCCAGCCCGAGCAGGTCTGCAGGTCGACCGGTGGGGGGGTCACCATCGGCAGCGGCTTCAGCCCGAAGAAGAGCAGGAGCATGATGAGCACGATGGGCACCGGCAGGAACAGCACCGCGGGCCAGAAGCGGTGACTGGTGCGCAGGCGGATGCGGTCGAGCTCGGTCTGCATGGGATGGGATAGCGCGCTGAACGGGAGCTTGCAGCGACGACTTCGTCGGATGATGTCGTCAGGCGCGGCGCTGGGGGGCGGTCAGGGGGGGGCGACGGGTGCAGACGGATCACTGCGCGCGCTCCTGGGCGCGCCTGCGGAGCGAGGACAGCTCCTGGTCGACCAGAATCGATGGCTCGACCGCAGCGTGATCCGACCGAGGTCGGCATGCAGGTCCCCGCTCACGACGCCGACCCCTTCGCCTGACCCCGCAGGGCGTCCAGCGCCGGATCGACCTGGGGCTGCTGCCCATCGGGGTCGTCTTCCGACTGCTCCCGGGCCTCGGCGACCGCTGCGATGAGGTCCATGCGGTGGGCGGGGTGCTCGACCGGGACGCGGACCCGGCCCCTGCGGGTGCGGAATGTCCCTCCGTGGGCGTCCCAGTCGACCTCGTCCACGTCCTGCCAGCGCACCCGCCGTCGACCGATCCGCAGCTCGAACGGGGTGAGGGTGATCGCCCGCGGCGCGAGCCGGAAGACAAGGAAGAACGACAGGAACGCGAGCAGGCCGGACAGGGCGGTGAGGGCGTACACCCCGATGTTCCAGCGGTGGAGCTGGGCGCGCTTGGGCTGCAGGGCGCGCTCTCGCTGCAGCGCGCTCTCGAGGAGGAGCACGCGTGCGGTGTTCACATTGCTCTCGAACCCGGTGATCCGGTCGAGCACGGCCACGCGGACCACGCCTCGGGCGGGTGCGGTGCTCTCGGGGACGGGAGCACTCCAGTCCCGCTGCTCGGCGAGGTGTTGCAGGTCGCCGTGCGACCAGGCCACGCTCACGCGCTCTTTGACGATCGTCTCCGCGAAGAGGCGGTTGAGCTCGTCATTGTCGGGGTCACGGCTGCTGAACGGACGCAGCACCTCGGCGAGCTCCGCCGTCTTCCACTCCACCAGCTGGTCGCGGGTCGGGAGCCTGGCAAACCAGGCGGGGAGCCAGCGCTCGCAGGCGGGCTCCAGCGGGTTCGTGGTGCAGCGCTCCAGCGCCGGGAAGTCCACCTCGGGCGGCACCGGCATGACCACGGCCTGCAGCGCCACGACGAGCAGGACGAACAGCACCGGCACACCGACCACCCACGGCCAGAAGCGGTGGCTGGTTCGCAGCGCGATCTTGCCGATCTCGGTCTTCATCGATCGGGCATCCCCTCCCTCTCGGGTAGCCTGCCAGCGGAGGTCTCGTGGACGAAGGCGGCTCGATCCGCACCGGCGCCGTGGTGGCAGGTGCCGTGTTCGCCGTGCTCGGCGTGGTGGCGCTCGTCCTGCTCCCGCGAGGCGCCGCGGAGTTCGCCTACTTTCCGATGGACCTGTCCTGGCCGTGGGGCCTTGGCCGGGGCGTCGGCGTGGCGGAGCTGGGGGCGCACGGCGTCGGCGTGCTGCTGTTCGGCCCGGCGGTCGGGCTGCTGGCGTGGGGGTTCGCGCCGCGCCTGCCGGTGCTGCTCCCGGACATCGCGCTCACCCGACGCATCGCCTGGGGCGCGGGCATCACGAGCGTCTGCCTCGCGACCCTCGCGCTCCTCGTCGTCGGTGGCCGCCCCCTCGTGCCCGACGAGCTGTCCTACGCGTCCCAGGCCCGGCAGCTGGTCCGAGGGATGATCCTCGCCCCCGTGCCCGACGGCTACACGGTCGAGGCCTTCGACATCGTCGCCCCGGCCGGGGGTGGCGTGACCGCGAAGTACCTCCCCGGCGAGGCCCTCGTGCAGGCGCCCGGCGTGCTCGTCGGCCTGCCGGCCCTGCTGCACCTGCCGCTCCTGGCGCTCGCCCTGTGGGCCGTGTGGCGGGCGGCGAGGCTGCACGCCGGCGATCGGGTTGCAACCGTCATTCTCGCTATGGTTGCCCTCTCGCCCATGCTCGTGCTGGTGACCGGGACCGGGCTCTCCCACACCGCCGCGTTCGCCGCCATCGCGGTCGCCGCATGGGGCGAGGCGCTGATCGTCCGGGAGCGGCCCTGGCTGGGGGGCCTCCTGATCGGCCTGGGGGTCGCCGCCGCGGCATGGATCCGCCCCCAGGTCGCGGCGCCGGTCGGCGGGATCTTCGTGCTCTTCGGCGTCTGGCGCCTGTTCCGCTGCCAGCCCCTCGCGCTGCTCGCCCTGTGCCTGCCGCTCATCGCCTGCGTCGGCGGGGTCGCGCTCTACGACGTCCTCGTCACCGGCCACCCCCTGCGCCTGCCGTGGTCGGTGTCCGGCGAGGCCTGGGGGTTCGGCAGGCCCTTCGCTGGGGTCGACTACGTGCACGGGCCCGGCGAGGGCGTGCAGAACCTGATCACCAACAGCGTGCGCTTCAGCACCTGGTGGATCGGCTGGCCGTCGGGCTTCGTGCTGCTGTGGATGTACCTGCGGGTGGGCAAGCCCCTGGGCAGCCTGTGGTCGTGGCCGGTCGCCGCCGCCGCCCAGCTCGCCTTCATGATTCCGTACTATGCACCGGGAATCTACGACGTCGGGCCCATCTATCACCTGGAGGCCATCCTGGGCGCCTCGGCCCTGGGCGGGCTCGCCCTGGTCGGCCTGTGGGAGCACCGTCCGCGGTTCGCCTCGGCCCTCGCGGCAGTGTGGATCGTCGTCGGGGTGCTGCCGGTGCTCCTGTGGGGCGGCGCCCGCCTGGACCGCCTGCTCGACCACGTGCACGGGCCCGCCGACGCCGCGCTCGCAGCGCTCCCCGACGGCCCCACCCTGGTGCTCGCCGAGACCGACTGCACCGGACGCCTGGGGCTGGGCTCGATGTTGATCAGCTTCCCCGGGCGTTCCCGCCTGCGGAGCGCCCACACCATCATCGTGCCCCGCCCCCCGCCCCAGCGCCTCGACGCCTTCATCGCCGCCTGGGGCGAGCGCACCTGCGTCTACGTCCACCGCGACGAGACCCGCGCGGTCCAGGTCCTCGACTGCGCCGCCGCCCGCGCCTTCCTCGAGCGCCCGCAGGTGTTCACCGAGGGGCTGGCGAGCTGCCCGCGGGAGACCTCGTTCGCGGAGCAGCTGGGGTGGCACAGACCGCCGATTGGCGGGGAGTAGGCGGATCTGCGGGCGCTGGACTCGGGCGGGTCGACGTCAGGGGCGTCGGACTCGGGCGGGTCGACGCCACGGCCCGGTTCGCCGGATCGGTGGGGTCAGGACGGATCGGTGGGGTCAGGACGTGAGGGGTTGGACTCTCTCCAATCGGGGTCAGGACGCGAGGGGTTCCGGGGTCAGGACGTGAGGGGTTGGACTTTCAGATGGCGAGATGAAACCTCTCTCGTCCTGACCCCGATCGGGCGGATCGCCGATCGCCCGCCTCGCTGGTCCAACAGAGAGGGATGTCTCAGGCCAGGAACCGACCTCCAAGGCCCCGAACAAGGACCCGGGAGCCCGGCTCCCGAGGCAGCTCCGATCCCCTCTCCGTGAGCTCCGTGTTCTCCGAAACCTCCGTGTTGAAGCCCGTTCTCCCCCGTAACATCCGCAACCCACGCCTCCCGCTCCGAGTGCCTCCTCCACGCCCCTCCACCAGGTCACGGCGTAGGACTGGGCCCCTCAGCTGAACAGCGCGAGCTTTCGCGCCCCGAAGTTCCACCCGAAGACGACCGCGGTGCTGACGAGCTTGCTGACCGGGTAGTACAGCCCCAGGCCGCCGGTGAGCCCCCACAGGATGAGCTCGTTCATGCCCAGGCCGACGACGCCGATCACGGCAAAGACGGCGAACTCGGCCCACGGGCTGCCGACGTTGCGCTTGCTGAAGACCCACGCGATCGACAGCACGTAGTTGGTCAGCAGGCCCAGCAGGAAGGCGATCGCGGCGGACACGAGGTAGTCGAGGCCGGCCAGCTCGGTCAGGGCGATAAGGCTGCCGAAGTCGACCACGAAGGCGAGCCCGCCGACGAAGACGTACCGCACGAGCTGGACGAGGGTGCTGTCGGTCTGGCCCATGAGCACGGCGCGCAGGCCGCCGGGGGTCGGCGCTGCGTCGGGGGCGTCGCTCACGTCGCGCCCTCTCCCTCGCGGCGGATCTCGTGGTACGCGGTGTCGGTGTTGACCTGCCACAGGTCGTGCTTCGCACCCTCGATGTTCTCGATCGCCAGGAGCGCCGTCAGGATCGAGTGATCGGCATTATTGTACTTGAACATGCCATATCGTCCCATCGGCTGCAGGTTCTCGAACTGGCGCAGGTACTCGACGATCGTGTCGAGGTGGGCCTCGTAGCCGGTCTTGTAGACGGGGTAGGCCTTGGGCACCCACACGGCCGTGCCCTTGATGACGGGCGCGCCCTGCAGCAGGCCGGTCTTGCGCATCTCCTCGGTGCCGAACTTCACCAGCTCCTCGGTGCTCATGTTCCAGATCTCGTCGTCGTCGGAGCAGAAGTACTCGAGGCCGAGAGAGGTCTTGGACGGGTCGGGCACCATGTACGGCGACCAGTTCTTGAAGTTCTGGATGCGGCCGAGGAGCAGGTCCTTCTCGTGCACGTAGATCCAGTTGTCGGGGAACAGGTTCGGGTGGTCGACGATGAGGTCGATGGTCAGGAGGTTGCGGAAGGTCAGCGACTCGGCGGCGTGCACCACCTCGGGGGGAGCGGCCGGCGAGAGCGCCTTGATGAGCAGGGTCAGCGGCATCGACGAGAGGAACCAGTCGCCCTCGATGCGCTCGCGCTCGCCGTCCGGGTGCTCGACGATGGCGCCCTTGGCGACGAAGCCGTCCCGCTCGACCGCGACGACCTTGCTCTTGAAGCGCACGTCGCCGCCCATGCCCTGGGTCTTCTCGAGCATGACGTCGTACATGAGCCCGGGGCCGGTCCGCGGGTACCAGAACTCCTCGATGAGCGAGGTGACGTGCTCGCCCTCGAGGCCGGGCACGTAGCGCTTGATGCGCCGGGTCAGCGCCTTGCGCACGGCGTTGCCCAGCTCCATGTTCTTGATGCGCTGGCTGGCCCACTCGGCGCCGATCTCGTCGACCGGGATGCCCCAGACCTTCTCGGTGTAGGTGCGGAAGAAGATGTCGAAGAGGCGGTCGCCGAAGCGGTTGCTGACCCACTCCTCGAAGTTCTCCTCCTCCCCGCGGGGGCGCAGGCGCGCCTTGGCGTAGCTGGCCATGCAGCGGGTGGACTCGACGAGACCCAGGTTTCGAAGGGCGTTGCTGGCCTTCAGTGGG